>QQUK01000005.1 GCA_008501655.1 Calditrichota bacterium | reverse complement strand
TTTCATCTCCTTGCAAAAATCAGTTTACAGTACAATATCGTACCACTCTCTACAAAACGAAGCACTGATATCAACGACTTAATCCGTTCGATTGATTTTAAAAATGTACCGGTTAAAAAATATGGACGATTAGAAACTGCATATAAATCTGTTGTGAAAACAAGTTCCAACGCCGATATTATTATAGTAATCGGATCGCATTATTTAGTAGGTGAATTTTTCGAAAAATATAAAATATGACAAAAGCAGATAAAACAAATAAATCTTCCAAGAAAAAGCCAACTAAAAAGAAAACCGCTGTCAAGAAATCCTCAAAACCAAAACATAAAGCACCGGTAAAGATACGGGCTGCAACTCAAAAGCAGCTTACGTTCCAGCAGGAACTTGAACAGCAGATACAAATGTTAACGGAATCGAATCGGCAGCATAAACGGAAAATATTTGATCTTTATACTATTTTTGAAATTAGCCGTAATTTTAATGCGCTTTTAGATTATCAGCAGTTGTTGGATACGTTTATTTTTACTTCACTTGCTCAGGTCGGTGCAATGAAAGCTGCTTTTTATCTTTTAGAAAATGATGACCACTCGAAACTTGTGCTCACAAAACATAAAGGCTCCGGTGAGTTTCCTTCAAAAAGGTATAAATTTAAACGTGGTTCGCAGTTATTGGATAATCTAACTAAAATGAACCGTCCGACATTGATTGATCGTGATATACTTTCTGTTGCAAATAAAACTGAGCTTAAGATATTAAAAGAATTTGAAAACGGATTACTTGTTCCCTTGTTATACCAGACAGAATTGAGTGGAATTTTTATAGTCAGCAATAAACATACAGTCAGAACGTTTACATCTGATGATATTGAGTTTATGTCAATATTAGGGAACCAGATATCGGTTGCGATTGAAAATACAAGGTTGTACGAAGCTGAGAAAAAATCATCGATGCAGCTTAGGGAGACTCAGGAGCAATTGGTACATTCTGAAAGGTTAGCAGCTCTCGGGGAGATGTCGGCTAAGGTTGCTCATGAGATAAACAACCCCCTTGGCATTATTAAAAACTATCTTCAGCTCACCAAAAACCGGTTGAAAGATGAAAACACGTCTGAATACTTGAGTATTGTAAATGAAGAGATCGACCGGATAGCAAAGATTGTAGCGGAGCTTTTAGACTTCCACCGTCCCAAAGGGTATAATTTTCAGACGGTCAGTATTACCGAATTAGCTGATTCGGTTATTTCATTGATGACTTATCAGTTTAAGAAAAAGAAAATTGTCATTGAAAGAAATTATCAGAAGAATATTCCTGATGTTGAAATATCACCTGAAGGGATTAAGCAGGTTTTCCTGAATCTGATTATTAATGCTTATGATGCAGTATCAGATTATGGAATCCTCCGTTTGTCAATCAAATCTGACAAAGAAAAGATAATGATGCAATTTTGTGATTCCGGTCCCGGAATACCGCCGGAATTAGTCCCGCGGGTATTTGAACCGTTTTTTACGACAAAAGACCCGGATAAAGGTACCGGTTTAGGATTATCTGTCTGTTACGGGATAATAAAAAAGCATAACGGGTCGATAACTTACAAAAACAAAGAACTTGGTGGTTGCTTTGAAATTAAACTGCCTATAAAACATAAAGCTACTCTCTATGAATCAGGCTTCTGAGAAAATAATAATTGTAGATGATGAAGAAAGAATGTGTCAATCTCTTTCGGCTCTTCTAAATGACGAAGGATATTCTGTTGATACATTTACCGATCCGGGTAAAGCTATAGACTCGATAAAGTCGAATAAAGTTGATTTAGTAATCTCAGATATAAAAATGCCGTCGTTTACCGGTTTGGATATCTTAAAGACAGTAAAATCGGTTGATGCAGATATTCCGGTGATCCTTTTGACGGGTTATGCATCCCTTGATACAGCTGTAGATGCTATTTCAAACGGAGCCTATGATTATCTGATGAAGCCGGTTGAGTTTACCCAGTTAAACATCGCCGTAAGACGCGCTCTTGAAAAAAGACATTCCGATTTAGCCCGCTTATCATTGCTGGAAGAATTAAAAATTTCAAATCTGATTTTACATCGACGTATAAGTGAACTTAACGCATTATATGAAGCGGGTAAATCAATCGGGTCAACAGCAAACTTAAAAGAACTATTGAGACAGATTGTAGCTTTAGCTTCAAATGTTACCGATGCCCAGGTAGGTTCGATAATGCTCCTGGATGACCGCGGTAAATATATGACAATAGAAGCAGCTATCGGGCTTGAAGATAAAGTTATAGAGTCTACAAAACTTCCTTTAGGTGAGTCTATAGCCGGCTATGTTGCCGAAACCGGTGAACCGCTTATCATTGATAATGTCGAGGAACATGATAAATTTAAACGGAAAAGTAAAGATCGATACAGTTCAAAATCCTTGCTTTGTGCTCCGTTGAAAATAAAAAATAAAGTTATCGGTGTTATCAATATGGCAAATAAAGATAACAACGAAAAATTCAATAAAAATGATTTACGTTTACTAACAACATTTGCATCGCAGGCAGCTATAGCTGTTGATGATGCCAATCTTTTTGCAAGAAAACAAAGACGGCTTATTGAATTTGAGATACTGCATGAAATAACAAATGAAATGCCGAACGTCAAAGCACTTGCTGACTTCAGAAATATCCTTCTTGAAAAGCTCGAACGGGTATTCAAAATCGATTATACTCTTTGGTTAGAATACGATTTAGAAAACCAGTGGTTTATTATTAACTCAGCATCTGGTATCGCTGATATTCCGCAAACAGCCAGTGGAAAAATAGATTTATCTAAAATTACAATTGAAGAATTAGTCCTGAACCCGGTGTTTGATTCATCAGCTGACCTTCATGATATAGAGTATGTTACAAAATCAATCTCGGATAAAATGTCTGAGAACTCGTTTCTTCCAAATCCGACCGATGCTTCAATTGCTGTACCTATATTCAGATTAGGCGAGTTAGCTTTTGTGATGTTTATCGGGAATCATAGTGATGCATCATATTCGGAGGAAGATATTGCCCTTGCTAAAATTGTAATTTCTCAATCTGCGATCATGTTCGAAAAAGAAAATGCTCTGTTGAATGCTACGAGACTTCTTACAATGGGTAATATGATTTCTGAAATCTCTCATGATCTTCGCAGACCGTTGACTACTATAAAAGGCGGACTGCAGGTGATCAGGGATAAAATGCAGAATGAGTTATCGAATTCTGAACTATTTCAAACAGTTGAGGATGAAGTTGTCCGTATGAATGAACTTGTGCGGGAACTTGTTGATTTTTCCAATCCTAAAAAATATCAGATGGAAAAAGTAAATTTAAAATCAATCGTTCAAAAAGCATCGGAACTTGTTGAACCGGATTTACAGAAAAAACATATTAGTTTTTCATCGGAATTTGAGGATTTGGACTGGGAAGTGATTGTAAATAAAAATCAGATTTTAGAGATATTTCTGAATTTGTATATTAATGCGATTGACGCAATGGGTGAAAATGGAAAGCTCATTGTGAAAGGTATTAAAGAGATGCCGCATCATAAAAAAGTGGAATATTTGGCGGTCAAAATTTCAGATACAGGGGAAGGTATCAAAAAGGAGAATCTTTCCAAAATCTTTGACCGTTATTTTACTACAAAATCTACCGGTACCGGACTTGGTCTTGCTGTCGTGGAACGGGTAATTTCAGCCCATGGGGGTACATTATCGGTTGACTCAGATTACGGTAAAGGGACAACATTTACCATGTATTTCCCACTTGAAGCATAATAGAAGTGCATAATATTGCTGAAATTTCGCAAAAAAACTGTCAATTGGCTCTTGATTTCTTAAATATATTGACGATATAATAATAAAAGAATCGAAAGAATATGGCTAAAAATAAAGTTAAAATACTTGTTATTGATGATGACCCGAAAGTCTCCTGGATTCTCTCCGAAGGCCTTTCCAATAAATTTGAATTTGTTTCAGCCCGTGATGGAATTGAAGGAATTCAAATGGTCTCAACCGAAAAACCGGACCTTATTTTGTTAGATATCAAAATGCCGGGAATGAACGGGATCGAAGTATTGGAAAAACTGAATAAAGTTGAGAACCGTCCTGAAGTTATTATGGTTTCCGGTCATGGCGAAACTCAGTATGTTGTCGATTCGGTTAAACTTGGTGCGGCTGAATTTATCAATAAGCCATTTGATGTACATGAAATCGAGATTCATATAAATACAATCCTTGAAAAATCTCAGTTGAAGACTGAAGTTAAAGAGCTGAAATCTAAGCTCGAAGTAAAAAATACATATGACAGTTTTATTGGTGATTCTCCGGTAATGCAGAAAGTCAAAACTATTGTTGATCAGGTTGCAGACTCTGAACTGACCGTTTTGATTCGAGGTGAATCGGGAACAGGTAAAGAGATTGTGGCCCGGCTGTTACATAATCTTTCCTCCCGTAAAAATGAAGAGTTTGTCAAAGTAAATTGTGCTGCTATTCCAAGAGATCTTCTTGAAGCTGAACTTTTTGGTTACGAAAAAGGTGCGTTTACCGGCGCTCATAAAAACAAACAGGGTCGGTTTGAAATTGCCAATAAAGGTACAATATTCTTAGATGAAATCGGTGATATGCATCTTGATCTTCAGTCCAAACTATTGCAGGTACTTGAGCAGCAGGAATTTGTCCGGGTTGGCGGTATTCAGAATATTCATGTCGATGTCAGAATCATCTGTGCGACAAACAGGAATTTAGAACAGGCAATAGCTGAAAAGAATTTCCGTGATGATTTATTCTATCGTCTGAATGAGATTACTCTGCCGCTTCCTCCGCTTCGTGAACGTAAAGAGGATGTCCCGCTTTTGGTAAACCATTTTATAAAAAAATATGAAGAGCAGTATAATAAATCATTTTCACAACTTTCCAGTCAGGTCATCGATGAAATGCTGACCTATGCATGGCCGGGAAATGTCAGACAGCTTGAAAATATGATGAAGCAGGTGGTGGTGCGTGAAGATGAATCTATAATCAAAGATCTTATCGCAACATCATCAAGTCAGCCGGTATCTACTCCGGTTCAGATGGGTAATACTATTTCTGTCCCACAGACAATGAGTCAGGAAGAGTCAGCCGAAGATCTTGGCTATTCTTTAAAAGACAGAATCGGTAAAAAAGTCGCTGAAGAAGAGAAAAAGCTCATTGCTGAAGTTCTCCAAAAGACTAACTGGAACCGGAGAAAAGCAGCTGATTTACTTGAAATTAGTTACAGGTCCTTACTGTATAAAATCAAAGACTACAGTTTAAACGCCACAAAGTAGTTAGTATTGATTCTCTGTCTACACAAAAAATGCATTTATTTGCATATTCAATAGTTTTCTCAAATGAAATATTAGAATAAATCCCTGTTTACATTGATTTAGTAAATATTTATCGCACTTATCTTTAGACAATCCAAGATTTAGCTGAAAATAATAATTCCAGAAAAAATTTCCGATTTAGGGCGGTAGTGTTGATACGGAATGATTCTTGCTGTATAAAAGTTAAACAGGTTTGGATTTACTAAATTAGGATCGGGTATGGAAAGTATCAACATGCAAACAACAGAAAATCCTTTCATAAATAAAGTAGATATCGAGCTGAAAAGAGCTCAGAGATATCAGATATTTATCTCCCTTCTGGTCTATGATATTTCATCTGTAAAATCTGATATAAAAGATCAATCTGATAAATTTCAGGCTGATATCCTGAACCTTGTTTCTAAGAAGATCAGAGAGATTGATGATGTCTCCTTGATTGATTCCTCAAAAATAGCTCTTTTACTACCGGAAACTAATCGGCAGGGTGCTGAGATTGCTTCTAAAAGAATTTCAACTGTTATCAGAGAATACTTGAAGGAGAATGCAAGCGAAGAACTGTTTGAAAAAATTTATCCTGAGATGGCATCATATCCGGATGCTGCCGGGACAAAAACGATTAAGGATTTTATAACTGATAATTCGAGTTTGAATATAAATTAACCATTCCTGTTGTATTACCTCCCATTCCCATTGAAGGCCGCTCAACCCCTCCGAGCAGTCTTCTTATTTATATCTCTGTTTGAACAGCATCACCGGCTTTGAATAGGATATATCTGATTATCGGAGGACCGATTGTTTCATATATCAAAACTGTAGACAGGATGATTGGCGTAATGATATTGCCGAGTTCCGGATTGTCTCTGTTTATCAAATCCACCAGACCAATAGCAACCCCAGCCTGAACAATCATTCCAAGCCCGAGATATTTTCTGATAGTATCGGGGAGTTTCATCTGTTTACTGATAAAATAGATTCCTACAATTTTGCCAAGAACTCTAAATATCAGAAATGTTATTCCGGCGAGACCGAGAGCGGGAAGGAACTCAAGATGCAGTGATGCTCCTGCTAATACAAAAAATGCAATATATAATGGTTGTTCCACCTGGCGAAGTTCAATATACACTAAGCGGTGCATCAATGATAAGTTTGTGGTCACGGCGCCCATGATGAGTGTTGCAAAAAGAGGTTGTAAATCAAGTGTATGGGCAAGACCGGAGACAAGCATTACGCCGGCAATTATTATCATTAAAAGTTCCGCCTGATCATGAACCCGCTGTTCCCATTTTGATATCAAAAATCCAACGGATAAACCGATGATAAGCGAACCACCGAGTTCATATATTGGCGAGAATATCACAAGTAGAATATTCTCTGTAGACCCTAATGAGTTCATCGCATAGACGAGTTGGAAACTGAGAATACAGACGATGTTTGACATTGCCACGACAGTGATCAAAGAATCTGTAAATTCACCTTTTGCTTCAAATTCCCTTATTACAAGGATTGTTGCCGCCGGTGCAGTAGCAATACCAATTGTTCCAAGCAGAATAGCAGGATACCAGTCGAGACCGACAAACTTTAAAGCAAGGGTTGTGAATACTACAGCACCGATAGATTGACCGATGGTAAGCCAGAGAACTTTTTTACCGACTGCTTTAATATGGTGCCGTTCAAAAACTCCGCCGATGGCAAACATTATAAGACCGAGAGCAATATCATTGATGATAGAACGTGATGATATGACATCATAAGATATCAATTGCAAAACCGAAGGACCAATGACAAGACCGGTCAAAAGATACCCGGTTACCCGGGGAAGCTTGATCATCCGGGCGAGGTTTCCGCCAAGTAATCCAAATATCATTACAGCA
>QQUK01000116.1 GCA_008501655.1 Calditrichota bacterium | reverse complement strand
GTTTACTTCACAAGGAACTACTGTTTCTGTCGGTGGCGGAGAAAGAGATGTTGCCATCGGGTCGATTCGTCATGCCGGTGTTATGAATGATGATGTCGGATATAAATTTGCGATGCAGTATTATGAAGGGAATGACTGGGAACATTTTGAACCGATTGAACCGGACTCAATTGCATTGTATCGAGCTTCTGCAACAGGAAATGATACAGTAAAAGCTAAGTTTAAAAATGATCGTGATTTTAAGATAACAAAACTCTCCGGAGAAGGTCGACTTGATTATCTCATCGGTGATAATACTTCACTTGTGTTAAACGGTGGATTCAATCAGGCATCGTCAATCGAGTTAACCGGTCTTGGTGCCGGTCAGGCTATTGACTGGACCTACTGGTATACTCAGGCACGTATAAACTATAAAGATTTCTTTGTCCAGGGATTTGTCAATGCTTCCGATGCCGGTGATACTTATTTGTTAAACACCGGTCAGCTTATCGTAGATAAGTCAAAACTTTGGGTACTTCAGGCACAACAGCGTTATGCTGCAAATGAAAAAACCGCGCTGACTTTCGGTGTTGATGCACTTTTTACCCGCCCAAATACTGAATCAACAATTAATGGTCGTAATGAAAATTCTGATAATATTAACGAATACGGTTTTTATGTTCAAGGTGATCATATTCTGAATGATAAATTCAAGCTTGTCGGTGCAATGCGAGTTGATAAAAATGACCAACTTGAAGATCCTGTGTATTCACCTCGCGGTGGTATTGTATTCCAGCCTGATGCTAATAATAATTTCAGGTTTACATATAACAGAGCATTCAGTACTCCTGATAATAATAATCTGTTTTTGGATTTGATGGTTAGTCAAAATCCATTTAACACCGGATATGATTTACGTGTACAAGGTGTACCAGAATCCGGATTCCATTGGACTTATGATAATAGTGGTGACCCAATGTACAGTACCGCTTTTGATAATTTCGCGGGAACTTACGAAATCAGCAATCAAGCATTTATGGATGCTGCTTGGCAAACAAACCGTGCGATTACAACGATAGGTGTTGAAAATAATCTCCGTGATGCTGGACAAAGTGAATCAACGATTTCTGCTGTTTCTGCAATGCTTGATGGTGTTACACCTCTGACACTTACAAATGTTGGAAATATGATGATGTTGTTTGATCAGGATAATCTGACATTTATTCCAACTGACCCAAGCTATATCGAAGATATTGAGAGAATGAAACCGACAACAACCCACACTTTTGAATTTGGGTATAAAGGTATAGTTAATAACAAATTTCAATTCTCAATTGATGCTTATCGAACCCAAAAAGATAATTTTGTAGGACCACTTACAGTTGAAAATCCTACTGTACATTTAAATGCAACTCAGCTACAAGCCGAACTTACGACAGCAATCGGTACCGCTTATGCGGGATCAGATGCAACAACACAAGCTACATTAACAAACGTATTTGACCCAATCGCAGCAGGAGGCAATGGTAATGGAAATCCAGTTGATGAGCTTGTTGCTATTTATACAAGAGGAGGTGCAGGGTTACCATTTGGAGTATTCACTCCAGAAGAACAGCTTGACCCGAATGCTGTGTTAATAACATACCGTAATTTCGGTGAAGTAACTTACTATGGAACCGATCTTGCGTTTGCTTATCATGTAAATCAGAATTGGAATTTTGGAGGAACTTATTCTTATGTTTCCAAAAATTTCTTTGAAAAGGGTCCTGATCAGGTTCATGATATTTATTTGAATGCTCCAAAAAATAAATTTGGATTGTTCTTGAGATATGTCAATGCTCAGAAACATTTAAACTCGCAGATTAGATTCCGCTGGGTTGAAGGATTTGATATGGCTTCACCATTTTTTGGGACGTCCGTGGAAACATATAATGTTGTCGATTTTAACTTAGGTATAGATGTGATTGATAACACCCATCTCTCTTTGACTGTACAGAATTTGTTTGATAATATGCATACTGAGTTTGTAGGTGGTGCAGAACTGGGAAGACTGGCGATAATGAGAGTTACTCAGACATTTTAAAACTGCTTTGTGAAAAGATAGAAAGCTGTCATGATTTTAGTGATAGCTTTTTTTATTTTTTTCTTTTAAAAAGTTTTTTGAAAATATATCCACCGTTTAGAGGTCCCCATACCTGTTCATCTTTAGAATTATAACCTCGTTCCCAGATATAAAGTTCATCGCCATCAAGTTCGATATCAGTATTGGCATAGGAGGCACCTCTGAGATTATTTGGACATTTATCCGATTTTGAATAGGCGGCAAATGTTGATTTAATATGGTTTAAATACAGCTCACAATTTGCGGATATACTTACATACTCAAGAAAAGTCGTATCAAATGCGAGGCTTGAGTCAACCGTTTTAAAAAACGCCTTTTTTTCGGAGATACTATAGATATCAATTCTAATGAGATTCAATGCATAAGGGTACAAATGAAAAAGCTGATTTTTATATGGATACAATGTATCGGAGGAGAAGGATGTCTGAAGCAGCAGCCATCTGCTGCTGTCTTCAGTCTTCCAAATTTCTTTGACGTTTAGATGGAGGTCGATGTAATATGAATCAGCTGCAGCCTGTTCGTAAGAGGAATATGACCCTGTAATCTTATTCATAAATTGATTTAATAGAATTTCCGGGTTATCCGCATGAGCAGTGCCAGCGATAATTATCAAGAGACTAAGGAGGATGATTTTTTTCATTTTATACTTTCGAATTTATTCACTTCATTGATACTAAGAACATCAGTTTATTCAAACAACTTATTTGTTAAAAAATATTTGTTATTATTATAAAGCAAACCAGCAAAAACTATTATTATTTGTCTTCAAGTTGATTATACATTATTTTTATGAATATTCTCCATCTAAATTCTATGAACATTAATTTAATACATAAGCTTCAATTCGTATCACCGTATACCTGTCGTAAATCAACAAATGGAAGCAGTAATTAAAACATTAAATGTTAATGTTTTAGGTAACAATGAGTTAAATGTCTGAGTTTATGTTTTAGAATACAGCATTGTTAAAAAATTCACAAATTCTTATTTTCAGGATTGTTTTTTTGATGGTTATTTCGTATAATAGAATTGATAGGGTACGGTAATTTGTAAGTAAAGGATAATTATATGATAGTAGATGATAAGGAAAAGGTACGCACTGATATGTGGAAAATCGCACCTCATGTTCTCAAGTTGGAAGCATCAATAATCAGAGAAATACTGAAAATATCTTCCAAGCCGGGAGTAATAAATTTTGCAGGTGGGTTACCAGCACCGGAGCTGTTTCCAATCAAAGATTTGACAGCAGCTACAAACCGGGCAATTGAAAATTATGGCGAGAAGGTTTTTCAGTATTCTTTATCAATGGGTGTAGTAGAGTTACGGGAACTTATAGCAGAACGTGCTTCCAGGCGCGGAACCAAATCCGGGCTTGATAATATTCTCATCACAACCGGCGCACAGCAGGCGATTGAATTGGTCGCCCGTGCATTTATTGACCCGGGGGATTATATTCTCACTGAAAACCCAACATACCTGGGTGCTTTACAGGCTTTTAATTATTACCGTGCAAAGTATACATCTGTTGAGATGGATCACGAAGGGATGATAATTGATCAGGTCGAAGATCATATTAAAAAATTTAAACCGAAACTAATCTATACTGTTTCAAATTTCCAGAACCCAACCGGTATCACAATGTCTGAACAGCGCAGAAGGGATTTAGTCGTTCTTGCTAAACAGTATGATTTACCTATAATTGATGATAATCCGTATGGCGATATCCGATTTTCAGGTAAGCGCGTTCCTACTTTAAAATCTATCGGCGGTGATGAAGTTATCGCATTACGGACTTTTTCAAAAATAATCTCACCCGGACTCAGAATCGGATGGATGAACGGCCCAGTTGATATTTTAAAGCATTTCGAAAAAGTAAAACAATGTACTGATTTACATTCTTCAACATTTAATCAATATGTAATATATGAATATCTCAAAGCTGGTCATCTTGAACCGCATATCGACTTGATTTCTAAGGATTATGGTGCTAAGCGGGATGTTATGATAAAAGCAATGGAAGAGCATTTCCCTGAAGGCATAACCTGGACTCACCCTGAAGGGGGACTATTCCTTTGGGTTGAATTACCAAAGAATATGTCAGCTAAAGAATTACTCCCGAAAGCAATTGATTTGAAAGTTGCTTATGTTTATGGACAGCCGTTCTTCCCGTCAGGTGAAGGTGAAAATACTCTCAGATTAAATTATTGTAATGCCACCCATGATAATATCAGAGAAGGTATTAAAAGGCTGGGTACCTTATTCAAAGAAAATATGTAAACGAGTTTGCGATATTATATTAAAAGCCCGTGTTTGATACGGGCTTTTTTATTTGATTTCTCAAAAGAAATACTGTTTATATCTTAAATATGAATATTAGTTTTAAGAAATATCACGCGTTAGGTAATGATTTTATCATAGTAGAGTCAAAGACAAAGCTTACTGCGCAAAAACTCAGTAAATTAGCTTTATTGATTTGTGATCGAAACAAAGGTGTTGGGGCAGATGGTATTCTATATCTTTCAACATCAAAAAAAGCTGACAGAAAATTTATTATTTATAATTCTGATGGGAGTCAGGCTGAAAAGTCAGGTAACGGTTTAAGAATAGCAGCTTTGTACCTGTACGAAAAGGATAAACGAAAGAAAAAGTTTAGTTTTGAAACTTTGACTTCAATTGATAGTGCCCAACTTATCAAATATCATAAAAAGGAGAGTTTGATAAAAGTTTCAATTGGTAGACCGGAGTTTGAATCCAAAAAAGTACCAGTAAAGTCGAAATTGAAATTTATGATTAACTCAAAGCTGACGGTTAACAAAACTCAGTTTCCGGTAACTTGTTTATCGGTAGGGAATCCGCATACAGTTCTGTTTGTGGATAATTTCAACTTTGACTGGCAACAGCTTGGTTCTGAAATTGAAATTCACAAAGCTTTCCCGGAGCGGACAAATGTTGAGTTTGTTAAAGTGATCAATCGGAAAAAAATCAAAGTGGCTGACTGGGAGCGGGGGGCTGGCGCTACCGGATCTTCAGGAACCGGTGCATCGGCGGCGGTGGCGGCTTCGGTGATGATGGGGATTACGGAACGAGATTGTGAAGTTCAATTTGAAAACGGCTCTTTATTCATTAGCTGGAATGCCGATACCGATATTATAGAGTTAACCGGTCCTGTTGAGTTTATTGCATCTGGAGAATATGAATTATAATGCTTACTTATAAAGAAGTACAAAAACTAAATGCTAAAGGGAATGTTATCCCGCTCTGTTCAAGAATTTCTGCGGATTTAGATACACCTGTTTCTGCATTTATAAAACTCACCAAAGGGAAGAAGGATGCATTCCTACTTGAGTCTATCGAAGGTGGCGAAAAATTAGCTAGATATTCGTTTGTAGGTTTTGATCCTTTTCTCATCATTGAAGGGGATAAAAATGGGGTTATTCTCAGACAGGGAAAAGTTGTCAAAGAGGTCGACACTGACCCTCAGGAATTTATCAAAGAACTATTCTCATTTTATCAGCCAGTTCAAATCGGTGATTTACCCCGGTTTACCGGAGGTGGAGTTGGGTGTTTTTCCTATGATACAATCCGATGGGTTGAAGATATCCCTGATGAAAACATTGATGTTTTAAATCTTCCTGAAATGAGAATCGGTTTGTTTAAAAACATTATCGCTTTTGACCATCTGAAACAGGAAATTATTATCATTTCAAATATTCTACATGATAAGTCTGAAAAAGGATTAAAGAAAAAATATGATGAAGCAAAAGCTGCAATTGCTGATTGTGAAGTTAAACTCTCTAAAAATGTTCCTAAAATTAAGCCTGCCGTCAAATCCAAGGCTAATCTGAAATCAAATTGTACCGAAGCAGAATTCTCACAAATGGTTCGTAAAGCAAAAAAGTATATTAAAGAAGGCGATATCTTTCAGGTTGTTTTATCACAGCGTTGGGAAATTGAAAGCAAAAAAACTGATCTGGCTGTATATAGAAGGTTACGGCGTATAAATCCTTCCCCGTATATGTTTTTACTGAGATTTGAAAATGATGCTGTTATTGGGTCATCTCCGGAGATGATGGTTCGGATAGAAAAAGATATTATCGAAACAAGACCGATCGCCGGTACAAGACCACGCGGCAAAAATGACGCTGAGGATGAAAAGCAGATTAAAGATTTGCTCTCTGATGAAAAGGAACTTGCCGAACATACAATGCTGATGGATTTAGGACGCAACGATATCGGACGAGTTTCAGCAGCAGGTACGGTCAAAGTTAAAGATAACATGATAATTGAAAAATATTCACATGTAATACATATAGTAAGTTCAGTTATAGGCAAACTCCTTAAGAAAATGAAACCGCTTGATGGCTTTTTTGCTTGTTTCCCGGCGGGCACCGTTTCCGGTGCTCCAAAAATCAGAGCAATGGAAATTATTGATGAGCTTGAGAAAGAGAAGCGTTCTGTTTATGCCGGTTCGATTGCATATCTTGATTTCTGGGGAAATCTTGATTCCTGTATTGCGATTCGTACTGTGATTAAGAAAAAGAATAAATATTATGTTCAGGCTGGTGCTGGAATTGTAGCAGACTCAAAACCTAAACGAGAATTTAATGAAACAAAAGCAAAAGCTCAAGTGTTAATGGAAGCAATAGTTGGAGATGATGACTGATGCTGTTAATGCTCGATAATTACGATTCTTTTACATATAATCTTGTTCAGTATCTTGGTGAACTTGGAGCTGAATTTATTGTGAAACGGAATGATAAAATCTCCGTTGATGAAATCGCTAACCTAAATCCGGCTGGAATTGTTTTATCTCCTGGACCCGGACGACCTGAAAATGCCGGCATTATGAACGAATTGATTTCTGCAATGACCGGAAAAGTTCCTATACTTGGGGTTTGTCTTGGGTATCAGGCGATTGCTCAGGTACATGGAGCGACTATTGATTATGCGCCTACTTTAATGCATGGAAAGACATCACAGATAATTCATGATCACTCAACACTTTTTAAAAATGTTCCTAACCCGTTTACTGCCACCAGATATCATTCTTTGATCGTTGATAAAGGAACTCTTTCTGAAAATTTTAAGATTACAGCTCATACCGGTGATGAGATTATTATGGCAATTGAGGATAATGAGCA
>QQUK01000276.1 GCA_008501655.1 Calditrichota bacterium | reverse complement strand
TTTAACATTTTTGGATAAACTTTTTATCTCTTCAAGAAGCAGGTCTGCTTTTTTACTGTCCCCATTTGCTTCTGCTTCAGCAAGCTGTTGTTGTAATTTTAGTCTCTGCTTTTTTCTTTTTTCTTCCAAAATCAGTTTAATATAATTGTTTACTTCCGAGTCAACAAGCCTTGGTTCCCATTCGATAGAAGCGACTTCGGTAATCAAAGAGCCATATTCGGGGTCATTAATAATGTCAATCAGTCCTCGGGCATCAACAACTCCCGTAGTTTTATACTGTTGGATAATTGCCGAATATAACCTTGAAAGTTGTTTTGAATCAATGTCATCAGCAGAGATATTTTCAAAAATCGAATCTATTGATCCGGGATGTTGAAACAAAAGGGAGATGAAATTATATTCGACTTTACTCATTTTTTTCAAGGCAGAATAAACCTGTTCAGGCTCTGCTGTTTTTTTGGGAAGTGATTTCTGAAATATTTGTGAATCGACACCAATTTTTTCAGCAGCTTCTGAGAAAAATAAAGAGCGTCTGGTCGGGTCCTGAATCTTTGAACCGATAGCCGATAGTTCCTTAATCAATTTCTCTTTGGCGATGATGCCGGTTTCTGATTGTTTGACATCCTGAATACGAAACGGAATAAATCCGATAGCATCATGACGCAGCTCTTCAATTTTATCAATACCGAATTTTTTAGCAATAGAATCGGGGTCTTCGCCCTCAATCGGTTGTATAATTTTAACTTCCATCCCGGCATCATAGAGTACATCAACAGATTTTAAAGCAGCATTGCGCCCGGCAGAGTCAGAATCAAAAAAGAGATAGGCGGTTTCAGCGAATCGAGCCAGAAAGCGGGCCTGCTGTTGGGTAAATGCCGTTCCCGAAGATGCGACTACATTTTTTATACCGATTTGCCAGAGGGAGATTACATCAAAATAACCTTCAACGATATATACTTCGTTTAAATCCCGAATTGAGTCTTTGGCAAAGTTCAGTCCGTAAAGAACATTACTTTTGTTGTATAGCACAGTCTCAGGCGAATTAATATATTTTGCCGGTTCACCTTTTTTTAAAGTACGTCCGCCGAAAGCAATCGGTTTACCGGATAGATTAAAAATAGGTATCATTAATCGCTGCCGAAAACGGTCAAAATGTTTTTTAGTTTTATCTGAATAGAGAGCTAATCCGGCTGTATCTAAATCTTCAGAACTTAAATCTTTTGAATGAGCATAATCAAGCAAGCCTTCCCATTCTTCACCGGCTAATCCAAGTTGAAAATAATTGATTGCTTCATCAGTTATCTGCCGGTTTTTTTTGAGGTAGGTGTCGAGTATATGTTTGTATCTACTGCTTTTAAGGACTTTACCGAAATATTCTAACGCTGTTCGATTGGCAAAGCTTACTTTATCGATCAAATCTTTTTTGTAATCCGATTGTTTTTCTTCACGAATATGAATATTAGCTTTACGGGCAAGATACCGGATAGCTTCGACAAACGACATCTTTTCATGTTCCATGAGAAAAGTGATGACATTGCCCCCTTTGCCACAGCCAAAACAATGATAAATCTGTCGATCCGGGTTTACGTTAAACGATGGTGTTTTTTCTGTATGGAATGGACAAAGTGCAAGAAAATTACGTCCCCGCTTTTTAAGACGTAAAAATTCATTGATGATTTGAACAATATCCGATTGTTCCCGTATCTGATCAATTGTTTCCTGCGGTATCATCTTATTCCTTTAACTTCACTACCGAAACTCCTGCGCCGCCTTCATTGAAATCACCAAGCCTTACTGAGGCAACTTCCTTATGATTCCTGAGGTACTCTGTCAACATACGCCGAAGTATACCGGCACCTTTACCGTGAATGACGTAAATTTGCCCTAAACCGGAAACAAGTGCATGGTCAATAAATCTTTCAAGTTTTTCCAGAGCTTCTTCAACAGTCATCCCCCGTAAATGAATCTCACGGGTAGGAGCATCATTATCTGAAAAAGAGAATGATACTTTAGTTTTTGGTTTTGATGATGCTGACTCTCTCTTTTTCAGGTTTCTTAAATCAACAGTTGTAAAAATATTACCGACCTTGATTTTAGCTTTTTCCCGACCGATCAATTCGTCGATTTCACCAATTTGATTGAGTGTGATAATCTCAACAGTATCACCAATACGAAATGTACCGTCAATCTCTTTTTTCTTTTTCGGTTTGCTGACCCGATTTTTCAGTTCCGCTTCTGATTCTTTTAATTTTCGATGGAATGCTTTGACCGATTCATCTGATGCTTGTGAGGACCTGATTTCTGCGACAAGATGTTCAATCTCTCTCCGGGTGGAGACAATGAAGTCGGATGTATCCGCAAGCGCCTTTGATTTTTCAGTTTCAACTTCTCTTTTTAAATGATCAGTCTGGGTACGATAATAATTTTCAAGTTGGTTTGCTTTTTCAAGTTTTTCCGTAAGTTCATTTTTATCGGCCCGGATCGTTTTTAACTCTTCTTCCAAAGAGGTTATCAACTTGTCTAATGACTTCTCCCCTGAAGAGAGGAGAGAGACAGCCTTTTCACAAATCTCTTTTGGCATCCCAAGCCGTTCTGCAATTTCAACAGCATACGATGAACCGGGAATACCAAGTCGAAGTTTGTAAGTCGGCGCCAAAGTTGCTCGGTCAAATTCAAGCGAAGCATTTTCAAGTTCCGGGTATTCCATCGCAAGAGTCTTTAACTGGGAATAGTGTGTTGTGACAATCAGTTTGGTTTGCTTTTTTATACAATCTAAGATAACAGATTCAGCCAGAGCTGAACCCTCTTTCGGATCTGTCCCGGCACCTATCTCATCAAACAGAATCAGGGTTGTGCCCGATGCTCCGGTTATTCCTTCAATGATATTTTTAATATGAGAAGAAAACGTTGACAGCGAGAGTTCAATCGATTGTTCGTCACCAATATCGGCGAAGATATCATGAAAAATTCCAACTTCAGATTTCTCATCAGCAGAGATATGTAAACCTGATTGCGCAAGCAACACAGAAAGGCCGACAGTTTTTAACAGAATCGTTTTACCGCCTGTGTTTGGTCCCGTAATCAGGATTGCCTGTCTATTGTCATCGAGATTTATATCATTGGCAATAACTTGAGACTTATCAGCAAACTGTACCATCAAAAGAGGGTGTTTTGATTTCATAAGATTAAATTGCGGTTCATCAAGGATTTTCGGTGCATTACCCTGAATCTCATTGGAGAATGAAGCGCAGGCATGGATGCAGTCTAATTGACCAAGGATATCTATGTTTTGCAATATTGATTCCGAACGACTTCCGATCTCTTTTGTCAATGCTTTCAGGATACGGATTATTTCTATCCGTTCTTCCTGATATAGCATATGGATGCGATTGTTTAGCTCTACCGATTCTTTTGGTTCAATGAAAAATGTTGCACCGGTCTGAGAGCGGTCATGGAGAATGCCCATCTCAGCCTGATATTTGTTAGTTGGGACTCCGATGACATAGCGGTCGTTCCTGATAGTGACAACATCATCCTGCCAACCCGGCTGCTTTTTCTGTTTGGCAAGCATCTGTTCAAGTTTCTGAGTTATTTTCTGTTTGCTGGCACCAAGTTCTGAGCGAATGGAACGGAGTTTTTTAGAAGCATTATCTTTGATTTCACCATCGACATCGATAGCCCGCTCGATTTCCTCTTTAAGTTCCGGGAATGCGCGCAGTGATGCGAGGAGTTCAGCTATGAGCGGGAAGTTCTCGCGGTCATCTTTATTATATTGATATAGGTCGTTACAATGTTTGATGAGGTGCAGGATGGCAAGCATATCTTTCGGGTCAATGAATAAATCAGCGACTTTAGATTGATTTATAGCAAAACGACAGTCTTCTGTGCGATAGAGAGGGAAAGGCGTCCCGAAATTGATAATATCTTTTAACTCTGAAACCTGTTTGAGTTTTTGTTCGATCTCTTTTTTTACAAAGAGCGGTTTAATGGACAGAACATTTTCAGCACCAAAAGGTGTGAGACATTTCCCTTTGATTTTGTCGATAACTTTACCGAACTCTAATATTTTAAACGTATGTTCATTCATAATAAAAAACCGGCTTTCAAGCCGGTTTAATATACAAATATAATTTTCAATGTAAAATAACTTTAGGCACCATTTACCTGAGTTGATGAGAAATATTTCTCAATTTGGTAGAGTACTTTATGGATTTCAACCCGCTCTTCGTCGAGCATCTGACGTCCTGAAGTCGTGTTTGTCGGTGTATCAAGGAGAGTTTTTTCTATCTGATCCATGAAATTCGGGTTATTCGGATGGATTTTGGATGTCCCTTCATACATAAGCGGGATTGTTTTTGCAACGGCTGGGCCAAAAAAGGAACTCTCGAATGATGTATAAAACGCATCGGGGAGAGGCAGGAGGAAGGCGACAAATGTCAAAAATCCGATAGCAACCCAGCCTCGTAAAAACCCGACCAAAGCACCGCCCATCTGGTCTTTTTTGCCGGTTTGCTTAATCTGGGCAACCTTGTAGAAAACAATCCCTAACAGTTTAAAGGCTGCATAGGAAAGTGCAAGCAGGATTACAAATGAGAGAAATGCGGAAATGAGTGGAGAACCGCCAAGTTTGTCATAAACCCAAACAGCAAACTTGTCTATATAATTAACCGAAAATATAATAGCAGTGAAAAATATGACAAATGCCATCAATTCACGAATTAATCCTTTTTTGGAGCCAATTATTACTGAAGCTAAAAGAAGGACTAATAAAATGATATCTACCCAATTCATATATTTCTCCTGACAGTTTTGTTTTCTTTTCGTAAATATAGAATTTTTATCAAATTTAAATCAAGATAAAAATAAGCAGTATATGAACTTAGTTGGAGAGTAATTTGACCGCAATTTGATTGATCATTTTCCCGTCAGCCTGGCCTTTGACTTTGGGAATTACGATTTTCATGATCAAACCGATTTTTTGGGGAGAATCAGCACCTGACTCGGCTATTGCATCTTTGATTATTTGAGTCAGTTCTTCTTCGGATATCTGCTCGGGGAGGTATGGAGTAATTATTTCAACAGCGATTTCTTCCTGTTTTACCAGATCATCCCGATTACCCGATTTGAACTGTTCAATTGAATCTTTACGTTTTTTTAATGCTGAAGTTAATACCGCTATACAATCATCATCGGTTAGCTCTTTGCCGAGCTCGATCTGTTTGTATTTTAAGTCAGATTTAAGCCCTCGAAGGACGGTAAGTTTTTCTTTTTCACCAGCTTTGAGGGCTTTAATAATATCTTCATCTATTTGTGCAAATAGAGGCATGTTGATTATCTATCCTGCATAAATTTGGCTCTGCGGGTTTTTCTCTTGGCAGCAGCCATTTTTCGTTTTTTAGCTTCTGAAGGTTTTTCGAAATGCTGGTGTTTCTTAATGTCTGTTAAGATACCGGTTTTCTCACAAAACTTATTAAAGCGACGAAGAGCTTTTTCAAATGATTCATCGTCTCGGACTTTAACGCCTGTCAAACTGTAACACCTCCTTCAAAAACTGACAAAATCTAAAAGGTTTCATTTTCTCTTTGGTAATACAAACCTTATCGGCAGTATTATTTTACTACAATCTTTAATCTAATCATCTTTTTTAAAAAACAAACAGATTTTTTAAATAATTACCGTTTTTTTACAAGATATTGCGTATAAAAATCATGCCATTTACCACTTCACATCCCGCTATTGTCCTGCCGTTAAAGAAGTTATTCCCGAAATATATATCATTATCAGGGCTTATGGCCGGAGCGATGTCTCCTGATTTAATCTATTTTATCGAAATGAATACAGTCAACCGGGGACTTTCACACAGTTGGAGCGGACTTTTTACCATATGTGTTCCGCTTGGAATCCTGTTTTGTTTTGCATTTCACTGGCTAATTAAAAAGGAGCTGATATACTCTTTACCCCTTAAAATGAGCCGTCACTTATCTGGAGTCGCAGATTCAAAATGGTCGATTGCTACAATTTCAGATGCATTAGTTCTGATAATATCAGTCCTCTTAGGTGCTTTATCCCATTTCTTCTGGGATTCATTTACGCATTTGACAGGGGAGATGGTTTCGGTTTTTCCTGTTTTAAAAAATGAAATTACCTTACTTGGTTTTTCAATACTTCTGTATCATCTGCTGCAGCATCTGTCTACAATTTTCGGTATGGTCGGTATTATTGTCTGGTTTACCTTTAAATCCAATTTACCGCCTCAATCGACTGAGTTTCAAAACCGGTCTATTCAGGATAAAATTATTTTCTGGGTGAAATCAATTGTAATATCGTTTGTGTTTGCCTTTTTAATATTGAATCTTTACAGATATTATTTTCCCGATAGAGTTTCTTCAGAAACAGCAATATTCGGTCTTGCAGGATGGGCTGGGTTCTTTTATCTGACCGCTTTGACCACGATTATAAATAAATTGAAGTTTTTTCTGAAAAAATCAAATAAAATCGTTGGTTCTGAGTATAATTAATGTAACTAATGTAGAGTAAATGCGTAGATAATAGGTAAGAAAGACGAGGTTGACCATGAGTGGAATGAACATACAGAATTTAGGTGCAGCAACAGCAATCGGAACCGGAGTCGGTACTGCAATTTTTTCAGCTACCGGTGAATCAAGCTGGATTGGTGTCGGAGCTCTGTTAGGGATTCTCGCCTCTATTATAAAAAATAATCGACCGAAAAAAGCAAAACTGCGTATAAAAGTTAAGAAGTAACAATAGCTTTACAATAACTCTTCCTCTATGTAGAAACAGGTGGTCATATGGATTGACCGCCTGTTTTTTTGTTACTTGATTTTGTGTGTGGTCAGGCGTCCCGCCTGACAACTTAAGTAGTAGGTCAACCCGCCACGGCGGGCTGTGCTCTTGACATTTAAACAGAAACCCACCCCAAGGGGTGGGCTACCCGATTGACATTTGAACAGAAACCCACTGCAAGCAGTGGGCTACACGGTTGACATTCGATAAAAATGACTACGAAATTTTATTTGTTCATATACTTCAAATTCTCTACACCCCGGTCGGAAAGGAAATGATAATGCAGATGCGGTACTTCCTGCCCCAATCCGTTATTTATCTGTACCCGAAAATGATCAGCAATCCCCAGTTTATTGGCGACAACATTAACCGTCGCATCGCAAAGAGCCAGCATCTCCGGATTTGATTGATAAAGATTCTCCGACTCCTCTTTGGGGATGGTTAGCAAATGCACCGGGGCTTTTGGGTTGATGTCGGCGATGACGATAATATCGTC
>QQUK01000011.1 GCA_008501655.1 Calditrichota bacterium | reverse complement strand
AAAGACTTCATCTAAGAGCAATGAAGACTTCAATGGTTTCACCAAATAAGAGTTTGCTCCTATCCGGATACCTTTTTCCCTGTCTTCATCAGCTTCTTCTGATGTCAATATGATAATCGGTGTTTGCGAGTACTGTTCATTATGACGTAACGTGTCAATTAAACCATACCCATCAAGGTTCGGCATATTTAAATCAGTTATGACCAAACCAATCTCTTCAGTCGCATTAGAAATTTTCTCTACGGCATCCATGCCGTCACAGGCTGTGATTACGTGAAATCCTTTATTCTTTAAAGAAAAACTCACGAACTTAACGACTGTCTGAGAATCATCAACTACTAAAATTGTTTTTGACATTGTTCATCCTGAGTATAAAAATTATTTTGTTCCTACCGACTGCGTTTGCTTAATTTTACTGAGTAAATCAATAGCACGAGAGGCTCCTGCAGCGGGGTCTTCTTCATTTTTCGTCAAAAATGTAGGTCGTCTTATTGATATTCCAGCTGATGATTCTTTTGACGAATCTGCATTCACGTCTTCTTTATGATAAACCAATGCATTTTTAAAATAGACGAGTTTAAACGCTTTCGATATATTGTGCAGCGTTTCAGCATGCCCGATATATAGGTAGCCTTTAGGATTCAATGCATCGAAAAAATTTCTAACTAAAGTCTTTTTTACTTCTTCTGAAAAATATATCATTACATTCCGGCAGAATATATAATCAAAGTTATTATGATAGAGTGATCTCCGGATATCGTTCAGGTTCATGTGTGAAAAATTTATCAGTGATTTCACTTCAGGTTTGACTCTATATTCTTCATCCTGTTTAATGAAGTATTTCAACAGTATGTCGCTTTTCATATTTCTCAATGTCTGACCGCTGTAAATACCGGTCCTTGCTCTTGTCAACACCTGCTCTGATATATCATTTGCAATTATTTCTATTTTCCAGTCTTTTATCTCCCGTAGCTTCTCAAGTAATATTATAGCAAGCGTATAAGGCTCTTCGCCTGTGGAACAGCCGGCAGACCATATCTTAATCGTTTTTTTTCCGCTTTTTGCTTTTTCTTTAAGTGTTAAAGGGAGAGCTTCCTCAGCAAAGGACAGCAGTTGTGGTTCGTTTCTAAAAAAACTGGTTTCATTGGTAGTTATCACATTCATGAGTTGTGCAAATTCTTTCTGTGTAGTATCATATTTCACATGATAAAAATAGTCACGATAATTCTTAATCCCCAGTTCGTGCATGCGTTTTGATAATCTGTTTTTTACCAGATACATTTTATTGTCAGCAAAATATATCCCGCATTTTTCATGTATATAATCGCGAATAAGTTCATAATCTTCCTGAGAGATAGCTATTTCCTGGGTTGTCTCTATACTCATTTTATCCTCAGTGTTTTCTTTCTCTGTTCTACCCTATTCATGTAAATCCCCTGTTACACTTTTGTACTCTCATTGGTCGAACATACATCCTTATTTGTTTTTTTTGGCAGAGATACTATTTCATCTTTGTTATCTGAAAATATCTCATACTCCCTATTTCTTTTTGTACAATGTATCCCTTTTGCAACCGTATCATTTATTTCTTTGGATGTAAAAGGTTTAATGATAAATTTCGTTACACCGGATCTTGAAAGTTCAAGAAGAATTTCGACAGTCGGGTCATTAAACATTATCACGATATCGACCGTATGGTCAAAGCTTCGAATTGCATGGAAAACTGGGAACTTTTTATCCGATAAGTAGTGCTGATCCATGAGGACCAGTTCATACTGCTTTGACTGCATTTTGTCAGCAATCTGATCAGTATCACAGACGACATCAGAACTGTATCCAAAATTATCAAGAAATTCCGAAATATTAGCACTTACCGCTGAATCCGATTCTACTATCAATAGTCTATCTTTTTTATCAGTCACTCTTTGATCCTTCAGAAACTATATTTTCGATACTTTTAAAAAGTTGATTGATATTAAATGGTTTGATAATATAATCCTCTACCTTATTCCTCAATCCAGTAACAGCGGATTCTACGGATGGGTAGCCTGTCATCAGCATAATAGGTAGATCAGGATGACTCATTTTGACTTTTGATGCAAGGTCAAGCCCATCCATTTCAGGCATTTTAATATCAGTCAAAAGCAGATCAAATTCCTTTGATTTTAAGAGCTCAAGAGCTCTTTTACCATTGTCAGTAATCGAGATATCCCAGCCTTGATCTTTAAAGAAATCATACAGGAGATCACGAATCAAAAGTTCATCATCTACAACAAGAATAGAGCGTTCTGCCATTATTTATTTTCCTTGTAATGTTTCAATTGCATCGGCAACAGCAAAATCTAAATCTTCATTCTGATTATTCTGCAGTAGCAAGATGTCTTGAATCATTTCTTTACACCCAAGTTTTGATAATCCTTTTACCGCAATAATCTTATGAATATCTTCTGCGGAGTTTAAAAACGGACTTAGATAACTTGAATACTGTTTATTGTTTGAGTTACCAATGATTGTCAATAGATGGTAGACAACCCAAATATCTGAATCTTCAAGTAAATAGGTTAATTGCGGGATAACTTCATAACCTTTGATAGCTACCAAAGCTGATATCGCTGACTTCCTGACAGAATTATTCTCATCATCTAAAGCAAGCATCAGCGGGCTGATATTTTGTACATCTTTAATTTTTGCCAATGAATCAAGTGCTGATTTTCTTATTGTGCTATCGGGATGATTGATAGCCTGCAATAGCGGATCAACAACGACGTTATCTCCAATCAGACCAAGTGCGGTGACAGCAAGTCGCTGACGCTCGAGATCCTGATGGTAAAGGTCATCGGTAAATTTTTTCACAACTTTCTCTGAGCCTACCAATACCAGTGCACCCATTACTGCTTCACGAACATCCGGATATTTATCATCGAGTCCTTTAAAGAGAGAGTCAATTTCAGATTCAGAAAGAAGCCATCCGAGGGCACCGTAGGCAGCTGAACGGACATGTCCGACTTTGTCCTGCGTCATTGATAATAATGTTGCAACAGCTTCCGTATTTCCGGATATGCCTAAGATCTGCGCAATCATTCTCCGGACATCCGGATCGGAGTCATTTTTATATTTTATCAGGTAATTTACAATTTCAGCATTGACATACTGTTTTAAAATATTCAGATATATTATTTTCAATTCAGAAGATGCAGAATCAAACTGTTCCAGTATAATATCACTGGCTGTTGGACCAATGCCACCAAGTATCTGGACTATTTCCTGTAGTTCATCTTCGCCAACATAATGTAATATCTCGACTAAGGACCGCAACAGATCATTGTCATACCCGTGCTTGAGACGGCTTAAGATAAAGTTAGTCAGTTTTTTATCTCTGTTCTTAACTCCTTCAAACAAAAATCCGCTAAAACGGTCAAGAGGTAAATCATAATCAATCTTACCTTTGTTGCATTCGGTAATATTTACTATTGAATACATCGCTGATTCAGCAATCGAAGTATCCTCTGAGTCCAAAAATGGTATCAACTGTTTGACTGAGTTTTCCTGTCCAAGGTTTCCTAAAGCTTCAATTGCTGCATATAAGATCATCGGGTCATCAGAAGAAAGACAATCTGACAAGAATGAGATAGCGCTCACATCACCTATTTTTCCGAGAGCTTCTACTATCTGAAGACGTGCGTCTTCTTTTAAGTGATAGGAATCAATTAATGCATTAATAGCTTGGGGAGCACCGATTTCACCCAGTGCTTCTGCAGCGGAACAAACTACATTTATGTTTGAATCATCAAGTTTTGATGCTACAGCTGTGACCGATTTCGGATCCTTAATCAACCCTAAGATATCTACGATAAATTTCCGGACATCATGGTCATCATCATCAATTTCGTTAATTAAAGGGTTAACAGCCGGTGTCCCGATTCTCATTAAAATTTCAGAGGCAAGATTTCGGGTATTGATATCTTCGCTTGCTAAAAATTTAATCAGTAAACAGGAAGCAACTTCACTTTTTTTTCCGACCAAAGTATCGGCAGCGAGTTCCCGGATTCCTAAATCAGCATCTTCAAGTGCAATTACCAGTCCGGCAATTGCCTCATCAGTTTCATATTGAGCCAATTCCTTTATTGCTTCTTCCCGCTTCAATACATCATCTGCCTGCAGCAAGCTAAGCAAGCTGCTCACTCTTTCATTCGTATCTATCATGTTTATCAAACCCCTTACTAATTTCGTTTAGTTTGAACCTACAGATTGATACGAATTCAAAGCTTCCTCTTCAGATGTAAAAATTTCAAAAATGTGTGAGAGCTGCGTAATTTCAAATATTTCCTGCACATAGCTGGCAAGATTAGAAAGTGTCAATCTACCTTTTTGCATTCTGATTTCTTTCATTATAGAAACCAAAACACCCAAACCGGATGAGTTAATGAAATCAACTTCTTCCAGGTTGAGATGAACTAAAGTTAGTTCCGAACTGGATAAAGCTTTGATTTCTTCTTTTAATGTTGCACCGCTTGCAAGATCAAGTCTGCCTCTTAGTTTTAATACAGCTACAGATCCTTCTTCTTTTTTCTGAATGTCCATGACTTCCTCCAAGAAAGTTATTTTGAAATTGTTTCTTTATCTCTATCAAATGTTACAGAAACCTTGACACCGCCGTTTTTATATTCGGAGATATCATATTCAGCGGCATAATATTCAATGAGGTCTACACCGCGACCATTTGTATCTAATAATTTAGACGGTTTCCGCTTGTTTATCTGGTCAATACCGCCTTTGCCTTCATCTATAATATCGGCTTTTAATGAATTTGACTTAATCTCCAAATTTATCCATATTTTTTTAGTTGGATCAAGCCGGTTTCCATGCAGCAAGGCATTAGTGAATGCTTCTGAGATTGCAAGCATAAACCCATATCGTTCGGGGTTTTCTACCCCTTCCTTGGTCAGGACATGAGCGAGGTTCGAGAGCATTTTATCTTCGGATTCGATTACTGATAAGTATTCATATTTGTATACACTCATACCTAATCCACCTTTATTTCCATAATCGTGAAATCATCCACCATATCCTCAGAACAGCCAACGGTGAAGTTTTCAACCCATTCTTTTACCCTGAGGCAAAACTCCTGAGGTGGTAATGACCTTTCCGTAGAAAAGACCTGTTCCGCACGTTCAAGTCCGAATAATTGATTTTTATTATCAGCCGATTCAGTCAGCCCGTCAGTAAAGAGGAACAGAGAGTCACCTTTTCTGAGTGTACAGACTTCTTCTTTATATTTAATACCTGGAAACTGACCGACAATGGGACCACCGACCAGAAGCTGTTCAATTTTTTCTTTTTCACTATTCCAGTATAGTCCGGGAAGGTGGCCAGCATTTGTATATGTTAATCTCTCATTTTCAAGTTCAATCTTGCAGTAAAAAAGAGTAACAAACATTTCCCGGTCTTTAATAATTTCATTAGCGAGCGTATCATTTGTTATCGCAGCAAGTTCAGCTATTGAAATTTCGGGGTGTTGTTTGACTGAGGATTTAATTATTGCCGAAGCTGCAGACATGACCAAAGCCGCAGGAACTCCTTTGTTGGATACATCACCCATCAGTACAATCAGATTTTTTTCATCCAGTTTAATTACGTCGTAAAAATCACCGCCAACATCCCGTGCCGGAAAATACATCGCACCTACCTGCAGACCTTCTGTTTCATCGATATTTTGAGGAAGGATAGTTTCCTGAATCTGTTTTGCAATTGCCATCTCCTGCTCGACTTTTTGTCGGTCAAGACGTTCTTTTACCAGATTTGAATTTTCAATAGCTACAGCCAGGAAGCTTAAGAGGAGCTCTAGGGTTTCTTTGTTTTCATCAGTATAAAATGAACCGTCAATCTTATTGATTATTATTATTACACCATAACAATGTTCCATTGTTTTGATTGGTGCGCAGATTATGGAATCTATTGACAACCCGTCATCTGACTTTACATCAAGTTCACTTAATATTACTGTCTTTTGATGTTCGAAACAGTATGAAGTAATAGTCTGATTTTCCGAATAAAGCAGCGTATCGACAAAATCATAAGTCATCCCCCAGGATGCTTTTCCAACGAGAGTTTCGTTTTCTTCTAAAAAGATTGAACCGACTTCACCGTTTACTACCCGGGTAGCCATTTCCATTACAACCGATAAGACTCTATCTGTATCCTGAATTGATGTAATGACAGCACCCATGGTTGCTAAATCATGGAGATTTGCTTTTTGTTCAGCTAAAGCTGAAAAAAGGTCGTCAGAGTTGATGTTTTCTGTGTTTTTTACATTTTCCATATAAGAAAATTATCGGCAAAATGTAGATAATTTTCACTTCGGAAGATGATTAAAAAACCGGAATAACCTTATTTTTTACGGAATTTCAATCTGACTGGTATCCCTTTAAACCCAAATTCTTTATGAATTTGATTAGTAAGATAGCTGATATAAGCTTTATCGATCAATTCAGGGTAATTGGAGAAAAATATAAAAGTAGGCGGAGCTACTTCTGACTGTGTTAGATAATAAAACCTGATATACTTACCCCGTCTTGCCGGTGGACGGGTTTTTGTCGTTACCCGTTCCAAAAAGTTATTTAACTCTGGTGTAGGTATACGTTTAAGATTCTCTTCATGGATTTCTGAAAGCATGGTTATGACTTTACCCAATCGCTGTCCAGTCAAAGCTGATATATAGATAAGAGGTAAATACGCATATTTTGATATGGCATCATTGATGGCAAGAGTAAACTCATCTGCTGTATGAGTATCTTTTTCAATTAAATCCCACTTGTTAACTGCAAGAAGGGCAGGTTTTCGCATTGAAATTACTTTCTCAAGTACTCTCTGATCTTGTGAGGTCACTTTTTCAGCTGCATCAACGAGAATCAAAGCTACATCGCATGATTCAAGTGCCCTGTCTGTACGCAGATTCGTATAAAATTCAATTGATTCCTGAACTTTATACTTCCGTCTCAATCCTGCAGTATCAATCAGCACATATTGCTGACCGTTATATTCAAAAGGGGTATCAACAGAATCGCGGGTCGTACCGGCAATCGGGGAAACGATGAGTCTTTCTTTACCTACAAGCTTATTTATAAATGACGACTTTCCTACGTTTGGTTTTCCAACAAGTGCAATCCGAATCGGCCGGTCTTCAACTGATTCATCAACCTCTTCCGGAAGTTCTGCAACAAGTTTATCCAATAGTTCACCGACACCAAGCCCGACTGTTGCTGAAACCGGTATCGGTTCACCCAGACCGAGTTTCATAAACTCATATATCTGCATCTCGGCTGTTTCATTATCTGCTTTGTTGGAAACTAAAAGAACTTTCTTCCGGTCTTTGTTCAGCTGTCTTGCAA
>QQUK01000059.1 GCA_008501655.1 Calditrichota bacterium | reverse complement strand
GCCGACTGAGCTTATCAAAGTATATCCGTTATCTTTGATAAATCTGACTGCTTGAATTGTATTTTGAATCCATGCATCAGCAAGGCAGGGAGCGATTCCCTGCCTTGAATTTAGAATAGAAACTTTTAGCCCCATGCGTACAACCTATTGTTTAATCAATTTGTCCTTACAACTGATTTTATTAGAAAGATGATAAAGAAAATAATTCCACCGAAGACTGCTATTGAACTTGAAATCGAAGTGTCTAACAGGGATGCGCAGTAATATCCTCCAAGAGCAGAAAGAGTTCCGAATAGTGCGGATAAAAGAAGCATTGGAAGAAGTTTTGTCGTGAGCAGAAATGAAGTTGCCCCGGGGAGAATAAGCATGGCGATGACCAGAATAGCACCTACGGATTCAAAAGAAGCTACAACGGTCATTGATACAAAAATCATCAGAATATAGTGCCATTTTTTGGAGGATATCATAAGGGAATCAGCAAACTGAGGGTCGAAGGACGTAATCTTTAATTGTTTAAAGAAGAGAAATATAAACAAAATATCAATTATTAAAATTGCTGCTAAAATGACCGGAGCGCGGGGACCGATATCAAGTCCAAACATAATAAGTCTGTCCCAATGAACATAGGTGATTTCTCCGTAGAGGACACATTCCTGATCGAGGTCGATTTCACCGGTAAAGATCGAAACAAGAATTACTCCTATTGCAAAGAGTGTTGTGAAAACTATTCCCAAGGCAGCATCTTTGTAGACTCTTTCCGTTTTACTGATAGTTTCAGTTATGAAGGCTGTCAGTACGCCTACAACTCCGGCACCAATAAACATTGGTAAGACATTTCTGCTTCCGGTGATAAGGAAAGCAAGAACTAATCCCGGGAGAATCGAATGAGAGATAGCATCTCCAAGCATTGCGTTCTGACGTAAAATGAGAAAAAGTCCGATAAGTCCGCATGAAACGGCAACTAGAATTCCTGTGATGATAACTGTCATATCAGGAGTCATGACTTCACCTTCCCATCGGTATAAGGGATTTCCTGATTATGCGGATCGTATTGTGGATTATCTAAGAGTTTTACCAGTCGTGCTTCGATTTCCGGAGTAATGATATGTTCCATATCTTCAGCGTCACGATGGAGATGATCCTCGGGGAGTTCGAGATATTTTGAAAGATATAGTTCCCATAAGCGGTGCAGCCTTAAGACTCTGGCACCTTCACTGATACCAATATCGGTCAGTTTATATCTTCCGTTAATTGATTCCATCATTCCTTGTCTGGTCAGTTGTCTGATGCCGTATTTCAGTTTACTTTCAGCAAAAGACCAGAAATTTGCTATTTCTGAAATTGAATAAGTTTTTGACCAATCATTAAGTTTTTGGCCGGATTTATACAGAGCTTTAAGGATATGTTCTCTGTTAGTTTTTCTCTGATTGTTCAGGTGAAGACGCATCTTACTTATTACCCCCCGCTTTGGAGCAAAGAGAATTGATGTTACAAAGATAAATGAAACCACAATGACAATCCATGGTCCAGTTGGAAATTTTGGGGCAAGAAAAGAAATATAAGCACCTAAAATTCCCGAAGCAGCTCCGAATACCGATGCAAGCATTATCATTTTTGAAAGGTTGTCGGTCCATTGTCTTGCAGCAGCAGCTGGAGTGAAGAGAAGTGCTGCCATCAATACAACACCGACAGCTTGAAGTCCAATGATTACTGAAATAACAATCAAAGTTGAAAGCAGGAACTGCAGAAAGTTTGTTTTGAGTCCAGAGGCACTTGCAAACAACGGGTCAAAGACAATAATTTTGAATTTTGGATATAGCGATGTCATGATTGCAAGTAATGCAGTTCCAACTATTGCCAGAAGTATCACATCATTTTTACTAATAGCGGCAGCCTGACCGAATAAAAATTTATCCAGTCCGGACTGAGATCCTGAACCACTTTTCTGAATAATGGAGAGGAGGACTATACCGATGCCAAAAAAGACGGAAAGGACTATACCTAAGGCGGTATCAAGTTTTAGTTTCGACCTTGAAATAATATAGTTTACAAGAACAACACCAATCCAGCTTGTGAATAAAGCACCGGATAGAATAATTAAGAGATTTTTTTCACCGGTTAAAAGGAAAGCGATTGCAACGCCGGGTAGAGCAGCATGGGCAACGGTGTCGCCGACGAGAGATCGTCGCTGCAGGAATGCAAATGTTCCAAGTCCACCAGCTGCGCCTCCTAAAAGCATTGAACCGAAAATGACATATCGGACGTTGGCGTCAGCCATTGAAAAGAATCTAATTGTTAAATCCCATAGTTCCATCATGATTACCTGTGTTCACCGACTTTTTCAGCCATTTCGGATAAGAGATTCAATTTACCACCATAAGTCAACTTCAGATTTTCATCGGTAAAAATCTCTTTTGTCGGACCGATTTTAACCAGTCTCATATTCAGCAGTAAAACCCAATCAAAATACTCTCTAACGGTGTGGAGGTCATGATGTACAACCACAACTGTTTTTCCGCGGTCTTTGAGTTCTTTTAAGAGACTTATAATTGCTTTTTCCGTCGAAGCATCAACTCCGACAAACGGTTCATCCATTAAGTAGACATCAGCATTCTGAGTGAGAGAACGTGCTAAAAAGATACGCTGTTGTTGACCGCCGGATAACTGGCTAATCTGCCGATCGGCGTATTCCTCCATACCTACTTTTTTCAAAGATTCGTAAGCAATCTCCTTATCAGCTTTTGTCGGACGCTGAAACAATGAAAGATTCCCGTATCTTCCCATCAGAACAACATCGAAGGCACTTGTTGGAAAATCCCAATCTACAGATTCCCGCTGGGGTACATAGGCGACTCTTTTACGGGCATCCTTAATAGGTTTTCCATATATTTTTACAAAACCGGAAACGGTGGGCAACAGTCCCATTATTGCTTTAATCAGCGTTGATTTTCCAGCACCATTAGGTCCTATAAGACCGATAATTTTTGATTCCGGGAGTTCAAAGTCTATATTCCATAAAACCGGTTTTTTTCTGTATGCGACGGTAAGGTCATGAACTTCAATAGGGGCTTCCATTACGATTCTCCTTACTTCAATGCATTTACTATCGTGTTGACATTATGACGTACCATTCCAAGATAGGTTCCTTCGGGCGTACCTTCTGTACCCATTGCGTCGGAGAATAGTTCTCCACCTATAATAATTTCGTGGTTTCGATTGTTACATCCTTCCACAACAGCTTCGATAGCTTTTTTGGGAACAGATGATTCAACAAACACAGCTTTTATTTTATTTTCTACCAGATAATCAATCATTTCAGTGACATCGTATAAACCGGCTTCCGATACAGTAGACATACCCTGGAGTCCGTCGACTTTTATTTGATAGGCGCGTCCGAAATATCCGAATGCATCATGTGCAGTGACAAGAATCCGCTGGGATTCCGGAATTGTATTTATTTTAGCAATAATTTCATTATGAAGCGATGTCAGGGAATCCTGATATGCATCGAGGTTTTTCCGGTACACAGATGCGTTGCTAGAATCAACTTTAATCAGCTCTTCCCCGATTTCTGTCACTGCAAGTTTCCATAATGAAATATCAAACCAGATGTGCGGGTCCGGGACACCTTGATAAACATCGGGATATCGTAAGAGTGTTGTATCGATGCTTCTTGCGACCGGTACAGTATTTTTACTTGAGGACATCTTATGCAGAATCTCAGCCATCTTCGCTTCAAGATGCAATCCGTTGAAAAAGATAATGTCAGCACCGGCGAGATTGTCCATATCCGACTTTGTTGTTTTATAAAGATGGGGGTCAACTCCGGGTCCCATTAGCGTTGTGAGGTTGACATTGCCGTCGGTGATAACTTTGACAGCATCACCAATCATCCCTGTAGTTGCAACGATTTTAAGATTGCCGTTAGGTTTTACTTTATCAGTTTTGGAACAGCCGATAAAAGTAAAAATTAGTATTAATCCAGTGCATAGATAAAGTTTAATATTCATTTTTTCTCCATTATGATCTCCAACCGGTGGTGGGAGTTTTGGGTATATTGGTAAACCTGTTCGGTTCATTTCTTTTCATCTCTTTAAATTTTGTGATTACTTTTTTTTCCTGAGGTTTCAGACTATTGTAATATATCAGAAATTCATGAATCCGCTGAGCTGTCTGAGGCGAGAGAGCATGTTCGGTTTGACAGGCATCTTCGGATGCTTGAGTTTCCGGCAGTCCTAATATCTCTGTGAAAAATATAGTAATATCTTTATGCAGATGAACGAGCTCTTTGGCTATAGTAATTCCTTTTTTGGTCAATGAAACGGAGCCGTGACTTTTGTGGTCAATGTAGCCAAGTTCGGTCAGTTTTTTGACCGTCCGGGTCACAGTAGGTAATTTTGTGCCAAGTCGTTCAGCTATATCGGTGATTCGAAGTTTTCGATCCTGGTATTCAATTTCGAGCTGATAAATAATTTCGATATAATCCTGTTGTGCTGCTGTTAAAGACATCTGTTCTCCATTTATTACCTCTGGGTAATTTCTTGGAATATGTAGTATAGTTGGTTTCAAGTCAAGAAAAAATATTACCCTGAGGTAATAAAAAATATCAGAGAGAGAGGTTGAAATTTTTAAATTTGTTCTATTTATTATAGTTTAGACTCATATAACAGGAATGGAATAATGAAAACAATAGGATGTATGCTGATATGTATAGTTATATGCGTATCCATATCAAATGCAGCTATGCTGACATTTGAACGGGGGGAGGATTTGCAGTCGCTCATTGATTATGCATCAGACGGTGACACAATCATAATAATGGAAAAGAGGGCAGAAGCGAGACGAACTGAATTTATCGATCCGCTTTGTGGAAATTGTCTTGACCAGACAACCGATGTAGAGGCGAGCTATGGATTTATTATAAAAGATAAATCTCTGACAATAATCGGAACTGACAGGGAGAATTCTGTCTTAGTAACAAATGCCGGATATGGCGTTTATTTTGAAAATTCAAGAGGTTCCCTTTTGAAAAACCTGACTATTACCGGAGGGGTACGGGACAATGATGGGAATGCAACCGATGCAGCTGTTGTTATCAGGAAATCAGTTGTCAGGATTGAATCTGTAAGTATAATCGATAATAACGATCGGTCTTCGGATTCATCGGTGGTAGTCGGAGTTGGCGGTGTGTTTGGCAGGGAGGGTGCTGAGATTACTCTTGTTGACTCTAAGATTTTTAATTGTTCCTGGGATGGTGTTGCATTGTATCGGGGAGCGATTGCTACTATAACAGATTGTGTAATTGAAAAAGGGAGAGGTGCCGGGATAGGCGTGACCTGGGATGCAAGCTGTGTAGCTTATCGGAATGAAATCTCGGGATACTGGAAAGGGATTGGTGCTTTCGGAACCAGCTGGGTTATCTGTAGAAATAATATTGTCCATGATAATCTTGGCTGGGGTATTATTGCGACCGGTGAATCATTTATGGATATTACCAATAATGTAGTACATCATAACGGAAATTGCGGGATAGCACCCTGGTCGACAACAAGCCGGGGGCGGATTATTAATAATATAATCACAGAAAACGGATGGCGGGATGAATGGGTCTGTCCCTGCGTTGGTGTCTGGAATTACGGTGACTGGGCAAAGTGGGAATTTAAACATAATCTGGTCTGGAATAATAAAGATGGTGAGTATCAGGATATTTGGGATCAGACCGGATTTAATGGTAATATTTCGTTAGACCCGAATTTTGTAGATACTTTTGATTTTAAGCTGAAGTTGGGATCCCCGGCACTAAATTCCGGTGATACATTGATATTTAATAAAAATGGGACAATCTCTGATATGGGTATATACGGGGGTCCTCAGGGGAAATAAAGCTAAATAAAGTTAAATCATTGACTCTTTACGTCCGATATTATTAATTGTAGTCAAATTGATATTCGAAAAAAAAGTAAAGAGGAGATGGAAATGAAAAGATACCTATTATTAACTGTTTTTGGTCTTTTATCCCTGGGTTTGACCATTATCGGCTGTGACAGCAGCGATTCATCTAATGAAAGTAACCCGCTTATTGGTGATACAAGTTCAGAGAATTTCCAGTTTGTACAGGATGAAGTAGGAGAAGGTGCCTTCAATACTATCGGGTACTCTCTGGATCTTTCCTTTGATTTTATTGACCAGATTCCCGGAGCACCGACAAGCCCTAAACAGAAGAATTTAGTTTCATATTCTGCATCGGATTCAGTACAGTCAAATCATCAGTATACATATGATACACTTAATGGGTGGCACATTTTCCAGTTTGAAGCAACAATCTATGAAGATACAGATGTTATATCTATTGCTGGTACCGATTCAATCCAGGTTACCATAGATGGTGATCCAATGCGCTATCCTGATTCAACGATGAACGGTATTAAAATTAGAAATTGGTTTGAGTTTGATGTAAATAGTGATGACGATGCACATGGAGAAGGACATCACTCATACGATATAGATGCTACCCAATATGAGGTTGACGGTACCGGATCTATTGACGGGATGACAGAAGAATATTTGAGTGTATATACAGCTGACTCAAATGCTACTTGTACATTGCTGGTTGAAAACAATGTAACTATCAACGATGTTATATTGATGGTAGATTCGCCTGATGATGGTTGTCCTCAAAGCGGGTCAGTCGTTGTTTCATCAGGGCTTTCGTTGAATTGTACCGGAAATGGTGAAGGTGGTTTGAGCAGTCTTTCTATCGACGGAACCTGGACTATGACAGCTCAGTTTAATGGTACTTCGGAAACATATACATTTTCTGATGGAACGACAACATGGACGATAACCGAGCCATGTGATGATCCGCAGACTATTTCATCACCATTCAAGGGAATACGATTTAATAAGTAATATCAGGTAACAGTTATAATTTTAAGGGAAGAAATTGATTTCTTCCCTTTTTTATTGTCCGGTTTGAGAAATTATTGAAAATTCTTGACAAATAGTCGATAAAATAGGTTATTAGGGGCTGTCTGAACAGACGTTCGGAGGAGTGGCTGAGTGGTCGAAAGCGGCGGTCTTGAAAACCGTTGTGCCGCAAGGTACCGTGGGTTCGAATCCTACCTCCTCCGCTTTAAATTTATACGTATCTGCATCTTATTCCTTGACAACACTTTACAGTTTTATTAGATTTTCTTGTAAGAGTATTGTGCCTTATTTGTGCCAGAATTAATATTGGAGATGACTGTGGCAAGAATATATAAACGAGAAAAAATTTGGTATCTGGACTATACCTATCAAGGAAGAAGACTACGTAAAAAGGTTGGTTCTTCTAAAAAAATAGCTGAATTAGCTCTTAAAGAAATAGAACTACAAATAGTTCGTGATGAGTAT
>QQUK01000044.1 GCA_008501655.1 Calditrichota bacterium | reverse complement strand
AGGACGGCCGCCACGGAGGTTGATTGAACCACCGGTAGCTTTTCTAGCTGAACCACCGCGCTGGGCATTGTCAACATTGGAATTCATACGTACTACTGAATTCTGAATACCGACAATCTGCTCAAATCCACGGGTTGGTAACGCCTGGATTTCTTCTGATTTTATAATATTAACTGTTGTTGTTTTATCCTTGATAATCAACGGATTTTCAGCAACAACAGAAATTGTGGTGCCAAGTTCAGTTACTTTGGAACTGAGTGCCTGACTTTGATATGTGGCAAGGTCTGCATGCACATCAACTCCGGTCAACTCTATTCCCTGATAACCGACTGTTGTTATTACCAGGTTGTATGTTCCAACAGGAACATTCTGAATCTGATACCGACCATCTACGTCAGTAACGGCACCCCATGAGGTTCCTTGCACAGAAACTGTTACCCCAACCAACGGCTGCTGATTATCAACATCCGTGATAACACCGACTATTTTTCCTGTAACTGCAGAAAAAACCGTTCCGGCTAATAGTAACAGAATTGCACAAGTGACACTAAACAGTTTTAGCTTCATGCTCTAATAACTCCTTATATTTATATTGAGTGTCAATTGGTGAGGATTAAAAAAAAGAATTAACGATTTGATCCCGATAAAACCTCCTATGTTTACATCCATTTAATTTATGTTCCTTCTTACCTTACTTGTTTAAATTCAAAGATTTTCGCATATTTTGTCAACAAAAAATCTATTAAATTCATTAACTACCAAGCATATAAGTATATTTTCCTTAATCACTGGTTGAAACAAATCAATAGCGAGTAATCGGTCTATAAATAATATACGCTCAATAATTTCTTAACACAGTATTATTTTTTTCTTAACAAAACCTACACAAATCCTATCTTCTTATACTACAATTAGTTAAAACGGTTATCAACAAAAAGAATCGCAAATTTTGCTTAAATTTCCTCACTTTTATGACAAATAAGTTATATTTAACCAAAAACCTATATATAACAACAACTTACAAGACATAAGCCATTGATTTTCTTTCCCCACACTCGTCTCTCTGTAAATATATGAAATCTTTTCAGTTATCTTTCGTTTGCAAACTGAATTTTCTTGACAGTATCTAAAAAAAGCGTATAATACAGCCCCAAATAAAAAGATTTTGATGACCCCATCGTCTAGAGGCCTAGGACACCGCCCTTTCACGGCGGCGACACGGGTTCGACTCCCGTTGGGGTCGTTTTTTTTTATCCTCATCAAATACAAGCTTCACTCCAATTGATTCACATCACATTCCAATATGTGACAGCTAACAATTATATTATCGGAAAAATGTCATAAATATTTAGGAGTTTCAATTCTAATATTTCTCTTTTGAATGTCTCCACATTACGTTTTTTTTGTAATTTTCAGTTGCAACACACACTATCATGGAGTATTCTTATCCATCACATCAAAACAAAAGGAGATTTATGAAATTCAAAAACGTAGTGGGAACAATGCTGATCTGTGTATTCTGCATAACAGCATTTTCAGGGTTGGGAATCGCTGAAGAGTCAGCTGATGCAAAACCATCTTTATATGATCGGCTCGGAGGACTTCCGGCGATTTCGGTCGTTGTTTCCGACTTTTTAGATGTCATGGAACCTGATTCTATTCTGAATATGAATCCGGCAATCGAAAAATCACGCTATGCCGTACCTAAAGAGTATCTGAAATATCAAGTAACAGCAATGGTCTGTCAGGCTACCGGAGGACCATGTCAATATACCGGCCGAAACATGGCTGAATCACATGCTCATTTGAATATTACTGAAGCTGAATGGGATCGCATGGTTGAACTTGTTACATCTGTTTTTGCAAAACATAATGTTCCCGAAGCTGAAGTAAATGAATTGATGGCAATAGTCGGAACATTGAAAAAAGATATCGTTACAAAATAAATCCTGGATAAAACTTTATTTATCATAAAGCTCCATACATGTATGGAGCTTTTTTTATTTCTTACTCGAGTTAAGTTTCTCTGTAACATTATAAAAACTGTATGGGTAACTGAATGTGGAAAAATATGAAGAATCAAATAAAAGTGGAAATTCTGTTTTGAGAAACTTATTGGAGATAATGCGAAACGTATTAATCGGCGTCATTGAATGATAAAATTTTCCGCTTTTATTATCCGGAGTATAGACAGCATTCAGAATCGAAAATCTTTCATGCATATCGGTTTGTTCAACTAAATTCCAATGAGTTTGAGAACCGGGACCATGGTCCCCCTGAATAACTATAATTGGTTTGTTATCATCATATGATTCAAAAATATCGTTTATAGCTTTCTGGGTTAATTTGCTGATATACGCAAGCTGATCCCGATATTGTTGAATATATTCATCAACGGAACCACCATGCTGCATAAAACCGGTACCATCAGTAATTGAATATGTTCGATCAGCTTCAATCGGACGACCCTGAGCATCAAAGACAAACGGCGGATGCGGAGCGATGACATGAATAAAAACAAAACTCGGTTTTTTATCAGATGCTGCATCAGCAAGATTATCAAATGCATACAGAATCCGATCCCGATGCAAATCATATTGACTTTTTTCTAAATCAAACAGATATGGTATCGGTGTATATGACAACAATATATTCTGGTACTGGGAAAGCGATATATTCGGAGATAAAAATTTATCTGCATCAACAAACTCGGTATAATTCAGACCGGTTGCATATGATATTATCTCATATCCCCGTTCTTTCAACATCGTAAAAAATTTGTTATCCCATAATTTTTTAGCCAGCGGCATCCGGTCATGACTGAGATGATAAAAATCGCCTATCTCCGGGATATAATTTAAATTTAGTGTTGCTGCTACCGAAAGTAATGTCTGGGCATAATTTGAAGTAGAACTATCTGCGAGATAAAAGTTGTTATCTCTTAAAAATGACAAAAATTCGGAGTTATCATACTGATAATAATCCCGCAAAACATCCGCTCTTGCATATCCATCCAGCACAAAAAAGTAGATATCGGGAAAATCACCTTCGATTGTTTTTAGTATCTCAACTTTTTCAGCCTGCTCCTCAAGCTCCCCCGTGTAATCACGGGTCGCAAGCACATACCCCCCTTGTAGAATCTGCATGACAACTAACACGATACCAATTATATTTATTATTGTAATAAGCTTCTCAGATGGTTTAAACTTGAATATCAAATAGAACACAGTTAACAGACAAACGCTGATAACAAAAAGGGTTACTGAACTATTTTTTAAAGTAAAACCATCGAATAATTTGATTGATTCAGGGAGCAGTGCTAAGATATTACCAAACAGAAAAAAGAAAAATATTATTGATGCTGTAAGTAATGATGCTTCTCTTTTTTGAACTTTGAACACTCTCAAGACCAACAACAAACAGAATGTTACCGCCAGAACTATCAACGCCGGGATATAAATCTCACGCAGTTCAGCTTCGTAAGCATTTTGACTGTAAATGAAGAGAATCGGAAAGAGTGCAAATAGAAACGGGGATAAAAAAGGATGTCTCAACATGATGCTTGCTCATTAGTCATCATGGAATGTATCTTTATTTCTCCCTAAATTTTTTATCTTTGTTATAATTTTTCGCCCATACATCTTTATTGTGACAACTCCCCCAAAAATAAATGCTACGATTATTTGAAAGAAATAACTGCCGGTTGATGGGTCTAAATATGCATAAGCATCTTTAGTCTGTACTAACAAAAGCAAAAAAATCAGGGTAAAAACATACATACCAGAAATAAGAATTTTCATAATACCTTTCATGCAAATCAAAAATGTATTCTCTGGCAGTTGAAATAACAATTTTACTACGTATATATAGTAATAAATGTTTCTGAAAAGTGAAGATATTTTTCATAAAATAATATGATTCGCAAAAATAGCGATAATTTAGCCTTCACTATCGGCTTGACCCGACCGACTTTTTATGCTAATTTGATTTCCACGCTTGATAAAGCTGTGTAATATAAGATAAACAAGATACCATTTCTCTTCTTAAAGGAGGATATACAAATGGGAATATTTACAGTCCCGACACCAAAAAATGAGCCGATTCTCGACTATGCACCTAAATCTTCCGAACGTGCTGCATTGGAAAAAGAACTCAAAGCTCTCAAATCTCAGGAAATCGAAATTCCGATGTTTATCGGTGGAAAAGAAATTAAAACCGATACAAAAATTGACATCTTCTCCCCGCATAATCTGAAACAAAAATTAGGTTTTTATTATCAGGGTGGAGAGGCTGAAGTTAAAATGGCAGTTGATTCAGCCCTTGAAGCACAAAACGGATGGGAACATACACCGTGGGAACATCGGGCAGCAATCTTTCTGAAAGCAGCTGAACTTTTAGCAGGACCATACCGGCATAAGATGAATGCAGCGACTATGCTTGCTCATTCAAAAAATATTTATCAGGCTGAAATTGATGCTGTTTGCGAGTTGGTCGACTTTTTCCGCTATAACGCTTACTATATGCAGGAGATTTATCATAACCAGCCGGGCAATGCTCCCGGAATCTGGGACAGACTTGACCATCGCCCTCTTGAAGGATTTATTTTTGCCGTTACCCCGTTTAACTTTGTCTCTATCAATGGTAACCTTCCGACAGCTCCGGCAATGCTCGGTAATGTCGCCGTATGGAAACCTGCATCAACCGCAGCTTATACCTCACACTTATTGATGACAATCCTCCGCGAAGCCGGACTTCCTGCCGGTGTTATAAATCTTATCTTTGCCCGTGGTGCTGCCATAGGTGATACAGTATTGAAAAACCCGAATCTTGCAGGTATCCATTTCACCGGTTCTACCGGAGTGTTTCAGAATATGTGGAAAACAGTTGGTACCAATATCGCCAACTACAAAGCATATCCGCGAATTGTCGGTGAAACCGGCGGTAAAGATTTCATCATGGCACACAATTCATGCGATGCAAAAGCGCTCACAACTGCTATCGTCCGCGGTTCCTTTGAATTCCAGGGGCAAAAATGCTCAGCATCATCACGCTGTTATATTCCGGAATCGGTCTGGGCAAAAATCAAAGATAATCTCGTCTCTATGGTCAATGAGCTGAAAATGGGCGACCCGGAAGATCATGGAAACTTTATCAATGCCGTTATTGATGAGTCAGCATTTGATACCATTACAGAGTTTATTGATTATTCCAAAAATTCATCCGATGCTGAGATTATTTGCGGTGGTGAATATGACAAATCCAAAGGATATTTTATTAAACCGACAGTTGTCGTAACAACCGATCCGAAATTCCGTCTGATGGAAGAAGAGATTTTTGGTCCGGTTGTCTGTATTTACATCTATAAAGATGATGAATACGCAAAAACACTGCATACCCTTGACCAGACATCACCGTATGCCTTAACCGGTGCAGTGTTTGCAACTGATAGAAACGCCGTCATGCTTGCTGAACGGACATTACGTCATGCCGCCGGTAACTTCTATATCAATGACAAACCGACCGGTGCTGTTGTAGGACAACAGCCGTTTGGCGGTGGACGAGCTTCCGGTACCAATGACAAGGCTGGCGGTATCCAGAACATGCTCCGCTGGGCTTCCCCCCGCTCGATAAAGGAGAATTTTGTCCCTCCACATGATTATAAATATCCGTTTATGGGATAAATAAACATAATTAAGTTAAAACTTGCCTATCAGGTCTTATGTCCGTACATAAGACCTGAATTTTTAATAGGGATAAACAACAATCTAAAAACAGGATGGAACCAATGAAATTAACCAAAATCTTAGCAGCACTTTTTATGTGTGCACTATTAATAAGTATGATCGGTTGTGGACAGAAAGAGGAATCTTCTGATACGACTACCGACGAAGCAACAACAACCATGGAAGATAAAACCGAAGCCATCGCCGATTCATTTGAAGCTACCAAAGAAGCGTTTGTATCAACTGCAAAAACAACTCTTGATGGAATGAATACACAGATCTCAGACGCAAAAGAAAAATTAGCAGCGATGCCGGGTATGACTCAAAAGCCGCTGGAACGAACCCTCGAAGATGTCGAAGAACTTCAGCAGAATGCTAAAGATAAATTAACAGCACTTGAAAATGCCGACGAAGCGGGATTCGAAACAGCTAAATCAGAATTCAATTCATCGGTACAGCAGCTGGAAAAAACCATGACCGACCTGACTTCTAAATTATAACCATCCCCAATATAGTATTGTAGGGCAGAACCCTTTAGCGGTTCTGCCTTTTTTTATAAATAATCTCCCGATTCTCAAGTATTGTAGTATTGTAGGGCAGAACCCCTTTAGCGGTTCTGCCTTTGTTAATCTCCGACCCACTCACATGCAAAAACATAACTCGGTTAAAAAGCAATTACTTAGGTAGTACAATAGAACGTTGACAAATAGAATATTCTATCTATATTAAAAGATAGAAAGTACCCACTATCATTACCCCTCCGGGAGGAAATATGACTACAAAATTCAGTATTATTATATCTCTAATATTAGTGCTGACTACTTGTATAGCTTTACATGCAGCTGTTATAAATGTACCTGCTGATTACTCAGTAATTCAAACTGCTATAAACAATTCTCAAAATGGTGATACTGTTTTGGTCGCACCGGGAACATATCAGGAATTCATCTATTTTAATGGAAAGCTGATTACACTCAAATCAACCGACGGTCCGCTGGTTACAACGATAACATATTCTGACGATTTCAATCTGGTAACATTCCGGGATGGGGAAAACGAATTAGCCACAATTGAAGGATTTACTTTAAAAGGCGGCGATATCGGTATCCGATGTATCAATGCACGACCCCGGATTTTACGAAACATTATAACCGGACAGACAACCGATTGGGCTGCGGTTGTATTAGGAGGCTATGGTGCCGTTGTTGGTGATTCACCGGCTGAGATAATCAACAACACAATCGTAAATAACGTTGCCGGCGGGATTGCTTCAAACTCATCTTCACCACCGATTGTATTTAACAATATAATGGCTTTTTGCGGTGAATACGGACTCCATGGTACCGTCATCAAATCATACAATCTGTATTATGGAAACCCTGAAGATCTCGCTTATGGTGACTCATATGGTAGCGGTTCACTTACAGGATTAGATCCTTTATTCAATTTTGACTATTCCCTTGCTCCGGGTTCACCCTGTATAGATGTCGGGAATCCTAATCCGTTCTGGAATGATTCCGATGGCACCCGGAGTGATATCGGTGCTGTTCCCGGTGAGTATCCCGATGTTGTCTATCAACCGATCACCCGCTTTGTGCCTTTGGAATATGAATCGATTCAATTCGCTATTGCTTCATCTTACAGCGGCGATACCGTTGAAGTTGCACCGGGGA
>QQUK01000304.1 GCA_008501655.1 Calditrichota bacterium | reverse complement strand
TTATGACAAGCAGCAAATCCCATGTCGGGGTAATATCTTCCGGAAAAAGAATTTCAAATTTATCTTCCTTCGGTTTGAAAACTTTGGTCAAAACAAACCAGAGGATAAAAAGCATTACCACAGCAAGAGGAACACCGACAATCATCCATTGGAAAAATGAAACCGGTTGACCAAGTTCCCCAAGCACCGATGCTGCAACAGCGTTTGGCGGAGTACCGATGATCGTTCCGATACCGCCGATGTTTGCAGCAAATGGTACAGAAAGGACAAGTGCTTTTTTGAACGGGTCGCGTCCTTCAAAATGTGAAAAGAGGGGAGTGAGGATTGCTATCATCATGGCGGTAGTTGCGGTGTTGGACATGAACATCGAAAACAAAGCGGTGATGAGGATAACACCTAAAAGAACCATCTTCGGTTTGGTGCCGAACGGTTTGAGCATCGCTTTTGCCATCTTTTTGTCGAAGCCGTGTTTAGTGGCTGCAATAGCCATGATAAATCCACCAAAGAACAGAACAAGAGTCGGGGATGCGATCGGGTTTAAGAAGATGCGGTATGATGTTTCAATCCCGCTGGGATCCATGTTCAACGGTCCGCCGGGGAAGCCGAGAAGATAGATTGACAGGACGATGACCATGATGCCGGTTGCAAAGGGAGGGATAACCTCGGTCACCCAAAGTCCCGCAGCGGCGATAAAAATCATGAGGCAGATCTGGGATGCTTTGTCGAGTCCGATATCTAAAAAATAAGACCCGAATGCGAGTCCCAGGATGACGAATAGTTTGACAGCTCTTTGCCAATTTATATGGAGGACGATCCGACCGGATTCATCCATTTCTATTTTTTGTGACATACTAAATTCCTTTATATACACCAGGTGTAATATTGTTACTACACGGCTGGCAGTATACAATTGTATCGGTAACAACGCAATATAAATAATAGTAATATGTGAAAATTATCACAATATATCTTGATATTCTTAGGGGGAAATAGGATTAAAACAGAAAAGATTATATGATTATTGAGTTTGGGGTGGATTGGAGAATATCACTGAATGTCAAGAGCACAGGGCTCTTGACCTGCTACTGCCCATTATTTAAGATGATTATAATATTTTATCTTTATCGAAAAGTGACTGTTTTTTTTCGTTTTGTTTTTTCAGAATGCCACTAGAAAAATAAATTAAAATCGTAGCTATTGTAGAAATTACAAAATATGCTACTTTTTTCCCAAAATATGTATATGTAAAATAATATATTGCTGCAGAAAGTGATACTGCAATGAGAAACATGCATATGGTAATGATTATATTTTTAGTTCTTTTTGGATTCCCCAAATTACTTCTCCTACCCCTCAACATCCCTTATGCGTTTGATGATATTCTCCCAGACTTCAGGCCAGGTTTCATCGAAACCGGCTTTTTGGTAAGCCTCTCGGGCATGTTTAAAATAACTGAGAGCTGTCTCTTTGTTGCCTTCGAATTGTTCTATCTCACCGAGGTCTTCCGATGCCTGACCGATAGCGGAGTCGTTCCCCATCCGTTCTGCCCAGGCAAGAACCGGTCGGAGCCATGCTTTTGCTTCATCGAATTGTTTGAGCAGACGATAGGTCATGCCGATATGATAGTCGGCAAACAGTTTTGCATTTTCTCCAGAAAAACGCCAATGGTATTCGCGGGATTTTTTGTAGCATTCCAGAGCGTTTTCGAAATCTTTGTTATCGTAATACGTTCCGGCAAGGTTATTCCAGAGCGGACCTAATAACCGTTCGTTATCGGTTGCTTCGGCAGCCTCAATTCCCCGTTTGCTCCATTCAATCTGTTCTTCGGTATGTTCGGAAACAATCGCCATCATATTGGCGGCATCGACCGACCGGGTCCAGAGCTGGTTTGTCTGACAGAATTCGAACATACTGTTAAATGTTTCTCTCGCCGGTTCAAGTGAATCGGACAGCCATTCAAAACGACCTTTGACTGATAAGTATCTTGACCAGCCGAGAGGGTCTGATTCGGTGGCACGGTCTTCAGCATCTTTGAGTAACTCTAATCCTTTTTGGGCATCTTTCAGTTTGAGCTGCATGCGTGCCATCTGGGAAAGAGCCTCGACCTCGATAGAGCGATTGAATTCTTTACGGGCGAGATCGTATGTATCGGTATATGCCTGAAGCGCTTCCTCGATTTTATTCAGTTGGAAAAGGTCATCGGCAAATGAGAGCAGGTTGTCAGCTGTATTTTCAGTATGCATTATTTCTCCTTTATGATGGATATCTAAATCATACAAAGTTGAAAGAGAAATGACAAATAATAATAGGGAAATAGTCAGATTTTTCGGTGGGATGTTAGATTTGAGCACACTTCGACTCCGCTCAGTGTGACAAATTATATTGATTTTAGGGGAAATCCCTTACCCGCGCAGGCGGGTATCTCATATTTTTCAAATTGGAGACCCCTGCCTTCGCAGGGGAGAGATTAATCATGAATATCCCTTAACTTCATTGAACTTTGTCGGGTTCTTCGTAAGCTATTGCTTCCTCAGGGAACCCGACCTACGAGTACTGATTATCTTGAAATTACAGAAAATCCCTTACCCGCGCAGGCGGGTATCTCATAATTTCCATTTTGGAGACCCCTGCCTTCGCAGGGGAGAGAATACTCATGAATATCCCTTAACTTCATTGAACTTTGTCGGGTTCTTCGTAAGCTATTGCTTCCTCAGGGAACCCGACCTACGAGTATAACTTTCTCAAAGGAGGGAAAACCGGTTTGCAGGGGATTTTCGTGAAAAGCCCCTACAAACATATCTATTTTGAGTCTTTTATTCATTGACCTGTATAAGTATAAAAGTTATATTTGACCCTCTTAAAAAGCTGTCGAAATTGCCGATATGCTTATAAGATAAGAAGATAGTAAAAATTAAGGAAATCGCCGTATGCGGGCATTAATTACAGGTATTACCGGGCAGGATGGATCGTATTTAGCCGAGCTTTTGCTGGATAAAGGATACGATGTCATAGGTATGGTGCGGAGAGCATCAACAGAATCTTTTGAAAGAATCAATCATATAAAAGATAAAATCACGCTGGCGCAGGCTGATCTGCTTGACCAGCTTTCGATAATTTCAATCATCGAAGAACATAAACCGGATGAGGTTTACAATCTGGCGGCTCAGTCATTTGTACCGACAAGCTGGTCACAGCCGGTTCTGACCGGTGAATTTGATGCTATCGGTGTTACAAAAGTTCTCGAAGCTATCCGGTTGGTGAATAATAAAATCAGATTTTATCAGGCATCATCGTCGGAGATGTTCGGTAAAGTTCAGGAAGTGCCGCAGACGGAAAAGACATCATTTTATCCGCGTTCACCGTATGGAGTTGCCAAAGTATACGGACATTGGATAACGATTAATTACCGGGAGAGTTTTGGAATCCATGCATCATCGGGTATTCTGTTTAACCATGAATCCCCAAGGCGGGGACTTGAGTTTGTCACCCGAAAAATCACCGATGGAGTCGCAAGGATAAAACTTGGTATCGAATCACAGTTGGCGTTAGGCAATCTTGATGCCAAACGAGACTGGGGATTTGCCGGTGATTATGTCGATGCTATGTGGCGGATGCTTCAGCTTGATGAACCGGATAACTTTGTTATAGCAACCGGTCATACTCATTCGGTTGAAGATTTTGTCCGTACAGCGTTTGAGTATGTTGATCTCGATTATAAAAAACATGTTATCACCGACCCTCGGTTTGTCCGACCTGCCGAAGTCGATTTACTTTTAGGTGACCCGTCTCATGCCAGGGAAGTTCTTGACTGGGAGCCTTCTGTGACGTTTGAAGGTCTTGTCAAGATGATGGTTGATGCCGACATGGAGCGTCTTTCTAAGTAACATGAAATCAAAACATGCATTTATTACCGGAGTTGCCGGATTTGTCGGTGCTTATTTGGCTGATGAACTGCTGGCGCACGGTTACACAGTGACCGGAACGGTATATAAAGATGATTCCAAAGAAGCAAGAAAACGGGTTGCAAAAGAAGTCAAACTTATTGAGCTTGATATTTTAGATTCCAAAAAAGTAGCCCGGACTCTAAAAAAAGTTAATCCTGATTTTATCTGTCATCTGGCAGCGTTTTCATCGGTTGGTCGTTCGTTTTCTCATGAGCGGTTGACATATGATATAAATTTCAGTGGTACTTTAAATATGCTGGAAGCATCGGTGGAACTTCCCAAACTGAAAAAGTTTCTGTTTACTTCATCATCGGATTGTTATGGAAAGTTCTCCCCAAAAACAAAAGTGTTGAAAGAGAGTGACCCGCTCAATCCAGTGTCACCGTATGGTATATCAAAAGTCGCTGCGGAGCATTTGTGTCTGTTGTATCAAAACAGGTATAAGCTGCCGGTTGTGATATCCCGATCATTTAATCATTCCGGTCCGGGGCAGAATGAAAATTTTGTTATCCCTTCTTTTTGCCGGCAGATTGTCAGAATAGAGAAAGGGGAGCAGAAACCGGTGATGTCTGTTGGAGATTTATCGGTGAAACGGGACTTATCCGATGTCAGAGATATCGTTTCCGGATACAGGTTAATGATCGAAAAAGCTAAGCCTGGAGCGGTTTATCAGCTCTGTTCGGGAAAATCAATTGCTATCAAAATGGTACTGGATAAACTGATAAAATTGTCAGAAACAAAGATAAATGTAAAAATAGATAAAAAAATATTCAGAAAAAACGATATACCTATTATTAAGGGTAGTAATGCAAAAGCGAAACGGGAGTTAGGGTATAAGCCAAAATATAAGATTGACAATACCCTGTCCGATAGTTTACACTACTGGAGAGAAATCGGTTAACAATTTAGAAATTATAATTTTCCGGAGAAATAAATGGCTGTCACAAAATCAAAAAAAATAACTGATGAACTTTGTAAAAAGATCAAAGAGAGAAAAACACATGCCGGTATCGTCGGGCTTGGGTATGTAGGTCTACCGCTTTCTGTTGAACTTGCTCATGCCGGATTTAATGTCACCGGTTTTGACATTTCAGAGAAAAAAGTAAAACTGTTAAATTCCGGTAAATCCGATATTGATGATATTCCGGATTCAGCAGTAAGAGAAATAGTATCTTCAAAAAAATTCAAAGCAACCACAAGTTGGAAAGATATTGCTAAGATGGATACAGTCTCAATCTGTGTTCCGACTCCTCTTTCCAAAACAAAAGATCCTGATGTCAGTTATATTCTCAATGCACTTGATTCATTGAAAAAATATTTGAAAAAAGGTGCTCTGGTAGTTTTGGAATCAACGACTTATCCGGGAACAACTGAAGATCTTATTTTACCGATACTTTCTGAAAACGGAAAAAAAGTCGGTGAAGATTTCTTTTTAGCTTTTTCACCGGAACGTGTTGATCCGGGCAATATTACTTTCACAACCAAAAATACTCCGAGAGTCGTCGGCGGTATTACTCCGAATTGTACAAAGATTGCAAAAACTTTTTATGAACAGACCATTCCGAATATTCATACTGTCTCATCAACGCAGGCTGCCGAGATGGTTAAGCTTCTTGAAAATACTTTCCGGTCGGTTAATATCGGACTGGTCAATGAAGTTGCTTTGATGTGTGACCGACTGGGACTTGATGTCTGGGAGATCATTGATGCTGCAGCAACAAAACCGTTTGGATTTATGCCTTTCTATCCCGGTCCGGGATTAGGCGGACATTGTATTCCGATTGACCCGCATTATCTTTCATGGAAACTGAAATCATTAAATTACTATGCACGGTTTATCGAACTTGCCGGTGATGTAAATTCGCACATGCCGGAATATGTCGTCGAACGGACTACGGAACTTCTGAATGACAAAGTTGCCAAGTCATTGAATAAATCGAATATTGTTGCTTTGGGTGTAGCGTATAAACGTGATATTCAGGATATGCGTGAATCTCCGGCACTTGATGTTATCAATCTACTTGAGGAAAAAGGTGCCAAGGTAAGATACAATGATCCGTATGTACCGCAGTTTCATCTGAACAGTAAAATTTATAAATCAACAAAGTTAAATGCAGCTCTTTTGAAAAAAGCGGATATCACTATCATATTGACTGACCATACTGATTATGATTACCAGATGATAGTCGATAATTCCAAAATCGTCTTTGATACCCGAAATGCCACCAAAAATGTCAAACGGGGTAGAAATAAGATTGTCAGACTTTAAGCAATAATCAAAATATATCTCTGAAAAGCCCGCTTTTAGCGGGCTTTTTTTCATTTCAACAGGTTTAAGAAAATTCTTCCAATTGTCGATAATTATAATGATATAAAGGATTATCGGAAAAATGGCTGAAGAAAACAAAATAGAAGACATATCCCTCATCATAAAAGACCTTTTGAAAGTTATCAAGGTCGTTTCAATGTATCCGGCTGATAATCCGCTGCCGACATCACTTCGACGGTCTTTTGCGGAAAAACTTGAATGGATAGTTGATGAATACGGGGAACTGTCATTTGAAGTTGAATCAGAAGTTCTTTCTTTTGAGGATGAGGTCATTTATGTAAGTAAATCATCTGAGGATAATCTTGCCGGTATTTTTTACGATGCCGGAATTACTGAATTTACTTTTGTACCCGGTCTGTTTGTCGATGAGATATATCTGTTTTTAGATGCTGTCAAAGATTATATAAACTCAACGGATAAGTCTATTGATCTGATAAATGTAATCTGGGAAAAGTCAATTTCTCATATCCGTTTTAAAACTCTTGAAGATATTGCGCTTTCTGATTATGATCAGAATTTTGATTTACAGGATTTTCTCTCGTCTAATCAGAAGATGGAAAAATACAGCAAAGATATTTCTGTCTTAGGGGATTCAGAAGAGTATCAGGATTTGTTTAATCAACCGATGCATGATTTACCTGATGGTGCTGCGCCTGCTGACTCTCAGCAGGAACCCGGGGAAATTCAGGGTACATCAACAAACACAGGAAATGCAACATTTTATGCTGTGACGCCGGAAAGCGGCCAATCTTCGGTACTTGCTGATAATGAGGAGGATGAAATCTCATTCAGAACTGCTGAAGCATGTGAAGCTATGGGTCTTGATAATCTTCCACCGGTTCAATCTGTTCCTGACACAGCAATGATACTCAACGAGGAATTCAAACTTTCCAAAGAGGATGAAAAAAAGATTGAAGTGCTGCTTGAAAAAGATGCTGATTTTGATCCGTATGAGTCGACTGTTGAGCTTCTCAAAGAGATGCTTCATCAGGAGCCGGAGATGTCCGGGTTTTATGAGACAGTAACAATTTGTGAAAAGATTACCAGTGAGTTTGTCTCGCATGGAAAGATAGCGGAAGCGGCACGGATTATTAAATATCTTAAACAGCTCAACTCTCTCATAAAGCAGGAAAGACCCCTTTGGTCAGAACGGTTGAAAGATGCGGTCACCACAGAAGGAAGTAACGA
>QQUK01000125.1 GCA_008501655.1 Calditrichota bacterium | reverse complement strand
ATGAAAAAAATGTTAATTTTTATGATTATTGTAGCTCTGGTACTGATAATCCCCAAGGGAGAAGTATTCGGGCAGTCAGCGGGTATTGTTTCTATTGACTCAATATCCGGTGAACGGGGGGATAAGGTAGCGTTACCTGTTAGTTTGACCGGAAATACCTATAATATCGCTGGCTTTTTTGTACCGGTCAAATATTCGATGGATAATCTGATTCTGGATTCAGTTTCATTTGTAGGCTCATTTTTACCGGGTAATTTTGCCGGGTATTTTAGTGAAGATTTGGTTGAAGATGCTGTGGTCATCTCCTGTTTTTACTCAGATTATAATAATCTGACAGCAATGCACAGCCCTAACGGTTTGATGGGAACTATATATTTTACCATAAAAGCTGATGCAGATCCAGGTAATTTCAAGATCGATTCTGTCTATAATATAATAGATTATGGGGTTGGTGTTGGCGTTGATGAGCAGCTGATATATTTGGCGGATTCAAGTGGTGAGAATACTTATTATCCTGATTTTGACCCGGGTTCAGTCCTTGTGCAGGTACCTACCGGAATTGAAGATGAACTGAATAACGGACTTCCTTCAGAATTCAGTTTAGCTCAGAACTATCCAAACCCTTTTAATCCAACGACTTCCATTGAATTTTCGCTTCCTGCCTCAAGTTCAGTTACTTTAGAAGTCTTTAATGTATTAGGTCAGAAAGTGGATGAGTTGGCAAATGGACATTTTTCAGCCGGCAGTCATATTGTCGAATTTGATGCATCGGAGCATTCAAGCGGAGTATTTTTCTACAGACTGAGTTCTGATCAAGGCATTCAGACGAAAAAAATGCTTTTAGTCAAATAATCTTTTCATACATCTTGCCGATTAATATAGGGATAAGCGTAATAAGCGTTTATCCCTAATTTTATAGGCAAATTTGAATATGACCAGTTCAGTAAAAGAAAAAAAAGTAGTAAAAATCGGTGATTATACCTTAACCGGAAAAATCGGTCAGGGTGGTGTCGCCGAGATTTATAAAGCCCGTCAGGAATCGCTTGAAAGAGATGTTGCTATTAAAATACTCTCTTTAAATCTGACCGATGATCCTGATATTGTCAGACGGTTTGAGCGGGAATCCAAAGTTATCGCAAAACTGAATCATCCGAATATCGTCCATGTCATAGACAAAGGTTCTGCAAGCGGCCGTTATTATTTTGTGATGGAATATATCAAAGGGACCTCACTGCGTGAAGTAATCGATTCAGATAAAATCGCTTTAGCGACTAAAATGGAAATGATTGTGCAGGTGTGCAAAGCTTTGGATTATGCTCATAACAACGGTGTGATCCACAGGGATATAAAACCGGGGAATGTTCTGATTGATAAGCAGGGGAATGCGCTTGTCGCTGATTTCGGAATAGCACAGATAGTCGGTACACCTGATACGGAAATGACAGCATCGGATATGATAATGGGGACCCTTTCCTATATGTCACCGGAACAGAAAATCAGTTCTACCAATATTGACCAGACAACAGACTTGTATGCAGTCGGTGTCATGCTGTATGAAATCCTTGTTGGAAAAAAACCGCTTGGTAAATTTTTGATGCCTTCAGAAATAAATCCATCTTTATCGGCAGAGTACGACCAGATTATTTCAAAATGTCTTGCTCAGGATGCAAAAGACAGATATCAGCGGGCTGTTGAATTGAAGGATGCAATTTTAGAAATAATCCACCGGCCTGATTTTTCTGTAAAGACTGATGATGTAACGATGCATGGGGCTGATTCATTTTTAGGGAAGTGCCGGTATCTGGATACTATCAAAGAGAACAGATACAGTTCGACAATCCTTGTTGAAAACAGGGTGAATAAACAGCTTTACATAATTAAAAAACATTCCCGAGGGGAACACGGCCGTAAAGAGGCAAAAATCTTAAACTCAATGAAGCATGAGAATATCATTGATATATTCGGCTCCGGCGGAGATAAGAAAAATACTGTTATAATTATTGAATATGCCAAAGGTGGTTCGCTGGCTGACCGGATGGCTCGCAAATATAGCTGGGAAGATGCGTTTAATATTATCATGGCAGTGACATCGGGACTTGAACATGCGCATAAGCATAACATTGTCCATACGAACATCCGGCCATCAAACATTCTTTTTGATGAAGAGGATGTCCCTAAACTTTCTGATTTCGGCATGCCGGTGCATTATCAGCAGAATTCCAAAACAAAAAACTGGTATAAACCGCCGGAACATAAAGTATCCAAGCAGGGTGATGTTTATGCTCTTGGTGTCATTCTGCATCAGATGATAACGGGAAGAAATCCAAGTTATAATTCAGCCGGGGCTTTGATGCTTGATGATATCAAAAGAGATCTGCCGGAATCGATATTAAATATTATCAGTAAGTTTTTAGCGATTCGGGTCAGCCGACGGTATACATCATGTGAAGAGATATTGACTGATTGGGATGCATATAATATCCGACAGGCGGAGCTTCGGTCTCTCAAGAATAAAAAAGCAAAACCTCAGACAGTAATTATTGAAAAGAAAACACCGATCTGGGTATACTTTTCTGTAGCGATCGGTGCTGTCATTGTTGCTCTGACAATACTCTATATAAGCGGATTTCTGAAATAGAAACTTTACAAGTACAATTTCATCCATATATTTTGAGCTATGAAAGTAATTATAGCTTTTCTTTTTGTCCTGTTCATTTGTTCAGGGTGTGATAATTCCGATCCGGCTGACCGGATTCCGACTGGAGGTAATGGAGGGGTTGTTAGATATTGGACTGAATATGCTCCCATAGTATCGTATGACCGTCAGAAAGTTTATCTGGTCGCAGACGACACTATTACGAATCTATATTCCGGTGTTTACCAGGCATCGGTTACCAACCCATCAAGAGAACTTATATTTAGTACAGAAGCTGCAAGTGCAGCTGTTCGCTCCGGATTTTTTGTGTATTATTTACAAAACGGGAAGCTTGCTGTATATGATATGTATGGTGATTCGACTTATATGTTTACATTCAACCAGATTGTAAGTGATATAGTTCTTGCTAATGATACTATTATATTTTTCTGCTATAGTAGTGACATTTATCAAATGAACCTGAATAATGAATCTATGACAAAGATTGGTGAAGGTTTATTACCGACAATATATAAAGAAGATACTATTGCTTATCTGAAAAGTTTACCTGATAACAGGTATGGGATTATGTTGTCTGGTGTAGTTTCCGATATTCCGGATGGTGAAATCGTCATTGATACATTTAGTGCAGCATCGACACCTTTATCATTTGCAATTGAATCTCAACTGAACAGGTTGGCGTATTCGCTGGTATTTGCTAATGGGTATTCTATCAATACGTTTAATCCGAATACAGACAGTTATAACATTGTGTCTGATTCAAAACATTATCAGGTCGGGATGGTAGATTATAATACGATTTTATATACAGGAAATGATGGTCGGTTGCACCAAACAAATATGGATGGGAGCAGCAGAGGTCCATTTTGGGGGACAGAAGAATAGACTCCGGAAGTATCCGAAGTCTATTCATGTTAATATTTATATCATGTTAAAGACAAAACCGACAGCTATCGCTTCTTTGAAGCGACCTTTTTTAGTTATCTCTTTATCATATAAAAGCTGAGTATACATAATAACGGTAATAACTTTTGATATTTTGGCAGCGAAAATATTTTCAAAGTTTACATCAACTGCCTTCCAGTAATCATTACCACCGACAGCATCTTTTTCCGAAGAGAAGAATGCTTTAAAGAGTGTTAACTTGCCGGTGTACATGATGTTTTCAGAAAGTTTCAACGCAGCATCTGTAACCAATTCGAGACCATCATCTGTAATCGTTGAGTCAATCACAGTATAATTAGATGTGTCTACCATCGAAATGACAGATTTGTATGTCTGTCTGAATGCAACACCTAATCGGGACATGATTAATTCTTTGTCCTTTTTATAAAATTCCTTCGAGACACCGATTGATTCTGTCAGTTTGAGTGGTGAAAAGTATTGTTTCATTGTGTCAACACGACCGTCAAAAAACTGAGTTTCCAGGCGGAAAGCGAGATAGGGATCTACAGCCCATCCCTTTTTGATTTTACCGACATTTTCCCAGTCGATGAGATCGGTTGATTTTTCAAAATCGCCCCAGTCTTTGGTCTCTTTATCCTGAGTAACTGTTTGACCGAAAGAAACCTTGAGAGCTGATCGGTAATTAAAGGTCGGGCTGAGAAATTTCTCTGCAGTACCGTTTAAGTTTGATACCCAGTTAAATGAACCAGCTTCACCGCCGACCCATGAATCAGAATATCCCGTTTGTGTTGTTGTCAGATCAACAACGAGGGATTTTTTCCAACCGACAAATGTTGAATCCTCAGCAATTGCGGCAAGAGGCAGTAAAAGTATAAATAGTAAAATACAAAGTTGTTTCATTAGATTCGAAATACCCTTTCTATTCATTTAGGAAACGTCAGAAGTACAATTCGGACAGCGGGTTGCTTTAATTGAAATTGTACTGAAGCATTTGGGACAGTCTTTCGTTGTTGGTTCTGCCGGAGGAGCTTCAGCTTCCTGTTTTTTCATTTTGTTCATGTTTTTAATCATGATAAAGACGGAAAATGCAACGATGACAAAACTGATAATAGTGTTAAAAAACTGACCGTATTTTAACGTAACTGCACCGGCAGTATCAGCATCAGCAAGTGTTGCATAAGGAGCAGCAGCAGTGGCACCTTCTTTTAATACGATAAATAAGTTTGCAAAATCTACATTGCCAAGCAGCAAACCAATTGGCGGCATAATAACATCGGCAACAAGTGATTTAACGATAGTACCAAAAGCGGCACCGATGATGATACCGACAGCCATGTCGACGACATTACCTTTGACGGCAAATTCTTTAAATTCCTTGATCATACCCATCATACATTCCTTCTATAAAAGGTTAATTGTTTTCATTATAAAGATGAACATCGCGTTGCGGGAACGGTATCGAGATACCTTCAGCATCGAATGTTGTTTTAACATTTTCCTGGAAATCCCAAAAAACCGCCCAGTAATCTGCGGAATTTACCCAGGGGCGAACGATAAAGTTGACCGAGCTGTCAGCGAGTTCAGAAACTGCTACAACCGGTGCCGGATCTTTTAAGACACGTTCATCAGCGTTTACTAAATTTACCAGAATATCTTTTGCTTTTTTTAGATCATCATCATAGCCAATGCCGAAGACCATATCGACTCTGCGGGTTTCTTTTGCGGAGTAATTTGTAATATTATTGCCCATAATATTCCCATTTGGAATAATAATCTCTTTGTTGTCACCGGTACGCATCTGTGTATTAAAGATATGAATTTCTTCAACAACACCTGTAGCTCCACCTGCTTCTACAAAGTCACCGGCTTTGAAAGGACGGAAAATAATCAGCATAACGCCGGCTGAGAAATTTGAGAGAGAACTTTGTAAGGCAAGACCGATAGCTAAACCGGCAGCACCTAAGATAGCGATCATCGAAGTTGTCTGAACACCGAGTGATTCTAATGCTGCAATAATGACTACGGTCAGCAGGATAATGCGAATAAGTGAACTTAAAAATTTAATGAGGGTTTCATCAATAGATGCTTTTGTCATCAATTTTCTGATTACCGAGGTAATCATACCGACAATAATGCGACCAATAATAACTATAGCAAGAGCGACTAATAATTTGGGTCCGTAAAGTGATAACCATTCCATCGCTTTTTCAGAAAAATTTTCCATTAAATATCCTTCCATCTTGTTTAGAATAACTCTGATAAAAAAATCATTAAAAAATACATTTTAAGAATTGTTTTGTAAAGAAAAATGTCCCTATATCCGACTTAGTTAGTCTCTTTTAGAATGATTCATCTTTATTCGGATAATTTCCTGATTGAACATCTGCTATATATTGTTCAACTGCTTTTTTGATGGTCGGTGTAAGATTCGCGTATTCCCGCAGGAATTTCGGATTAAAATTATCAGGACGAAGTCCCAGCATATCATTAATAACTAATACCTGGCCATCGCATTCACTTCCGGCACCGATTCCTATGGTTGCAGTAGTTTTTAGTTTTTCCGTAATTTCTTTTGCGGTTTCAGCTTCGAGCAGTTCTAAAACGATAGAAAAACAGCCGGCATCTTCAAGAGCGAGTGCTGAATCTATAAGGTATTCTTTGGATTTTTTCTTTTTCCCCTGAACTTTTGGTCCACCGAATTTATGAATAGATTGAGGAGTCAAGCCTATATGCCCCATGACCGGAATACCGGAATCGACAATTTTTTTCACTCTTTCTGCCATTTCAAGTCCGCCTTCTAACTTAACAGCTTCAGCGAAACCTTCTTTCAGGAACCGTCCGGCATTTAAAATAGCAAGTTCATCAGATGGCTGATAGGAAAGAAAGGGCATATCACCAATTACGAGAGCATTTTCTGTGCCCCGCGAGACTGCGGCTGTATGGGCAATCATAATTTCCATCGTCATTGGAATTGTATTCATATGGCCATGGAGAACATTGCTGGCTGAGTCGCCGACTAAAATTGCATCGATACCGGCAGTATCTAAGATAGATGCGATAAAATAATCATATGCGGTGAGAACAGTGATTTTTTCTGATTTAGATTTTTTTTGGATGAAGGTCTGAATCGTATTTTTTTTTCTGCTTTTAATTGATGACATTAGTTGTTTCCTGCTAAATGGCCGGATGGTGAGTAATATTTTTTACCGGAAATAGGTTTAGATATTTGTTCGATGAGATCGTCAAAATGTTCCGGGTTATGTACAAAATCGATTTCATCGGTTTTTACTACTAAGAGTGGTGTCTCGTTGTAATTAAAAAAGAAATAATCGTATGCTTTGTTTAATACTTCGATATAGTCATTACTAATCGGTTTTTCAAATGAGAAATTCCGTTTGTTTATTCGTTTGAGTAAGGTATGGGTTGATGCCTGCAGATAAATCACCAAATCGGGCTGGGGAATATTCTGTGTCAGGGTCGGAGCGACTTTATTATACAAGGTCAATTCTCTATCGGAAAGATTTACGGATGCAAAAATCTGGTCTTTAGCAAACAGATAATCAGCGACGATCTTTTCAGCGAACAGATCGCGAATCATTAACTGCTGCTGCTGCTGGAATCGGGAGATGAGAAAGTACATCTGGCAGGAGAAGGCAAACCGTTTCTGATTTTTATAAAAATCTACTAAAAAAGGGTTTTCAAAAACTTCTTCCTGCAGCAGTTCAGCTTCAAGACATTCGGCAAGCATTTTGGAAAATGTTGTTTTCCCAACGCCAATGACACCTTCAACTGCGATATATTTTGGTTCAAATATTTCTTGCGACATGGTCTTTATATAATACAACTTTCGATTTATCGGCTTCTCTTACAAAATCAGCGATTGCCCGTTTTGCTTCCGGATGAACAATTTCCGGGGTAATCTGTAACAGGGGAATCATTGCAAAAGCACGGTTTAATAGTTCTTTATGCGGGATTATCAAATTTTCGGATTTGATCATCTGCTCACCGAATAACAGTATATCCAGATCTATTGGTCTCGGTTTCATCTCAC
>QQUK01000175.1 GCA_008501655.1 Calditrichota bacterium | reverse complement strand
GGGTATGAAAATGGCCGGTCGTTTAGGTAAGGATAAAGTGACAGTATTAAACCTTGAAGTAGTCAAAGTGCTCCAGGACGAGAATCTATTGCTTGTTAAAGGGAATGTACCCGGAAACAAAGGTTCTTTAGTCAAGGTCCGCTCTACAAACAGGGGTAGATCATTATGAACGTAAAAAAATATAATCAAGATGGCGCAGAAGTCGGAACTGTCGAATTGGATTCCTCAGTATTCGGTGTTGAGCCGAATGAAGGACTTGTACATCAGTATGTCGTAAATTATCTTGCTCGTCAAAGACAGGGTAATGCACATACAAAAGGCAGATCTGAAGTTCGTGGCGGTGGTAAAAAACCGTGGAGACAAAAAGGAACCGGTCGCGCCCGTGCAGGTACATCCCGTTCTCCGTTATGGCGTGGTGGTGGAACCGTTTTTGGTCCGCATACCCGTTTGTATGGATATGAGATGCCTAAAAAAATGAAACAGCGTGCAATTCGTTCAGTTTTCTCTGATAAAGCTCTTGGCGAAAACATCAAAGTCTTAGATAAGATTCAGTTAGATCAAATCAAAACTAAAGATATCGTCAGTATCTTGGGGAAACTTGATCTCGGTGATAAAAAATGTCTTATCCTTGATGAAGGTAGAAACGATAACGCCGCTCTTTCCTGCAGAAATCTGCAAAAAGTAAAATTTGGACGGGCTGCATTAGCTAACGGCTATGACTTGTTGAATGCCGAATGTGTCATTCTCACAGAAGCCGGTCTGAAGAAAGTTGTCGAGGTGTTCGGATGAAACAAGATTACAGAAAACTGATTAAACTGAGTCTGATTACTGAACGTGCATCCCTGCTTCGTGAACTGAACAATGAATATGTATTTGAAGTAGATAAAACTGCCAACAAATTGACTATAAAAGCTGCTGTTGAAGATCTTTTTAAAGTCAAGGTTGTTGACGTCCGTACGATGGTGATGCCCGGTAAAACCCGCAGAATGGGTCGTAACGAAGGTAAATCATCGACCTGGAAAAAAGCAATCGTCAGATTGAAGCAGGGTGAATCTATAGCAATGTTTGATAATGTATAAAGGATAGGTGTAAATATGGCTATTAAGAAATATCGTCCAAAGACACCGTCACTTCGTTTCCGTACGGTTCCGACATTTGAAGAGATTACATCTACCGTACCGGAAAAGTCTTTGCTTCGCCCGCTGAAAAAATCTGGTGGTCGTAACAACAAAGGTCGTATTACTGCGTACCAGCGTGGTGGTGGTCACAAAAGAAAATATAGAATCATAGATTTTAAACGGAATAAATTTGGTATTCCGGCACGAGTTGCATCGATTGAATATGATCCGAACCGTTCAGCAAGAATTGCTCTGCTGCATTATGCTGACGGTGAGAAAAGATATATTATTGCTCCGCTCGGACTTCAGGTAAATGATACCGTCCTTTCCGGAGAAAATGTTGAACAGACTGTTGGTAATGCGTTGCCTTTAAAGAACATTCTTTTAGGTACCAACGTTCACAACATTGAAATGAGACCGGGTAAAGGCGGACAGATGTCACGTTCTGCCGGTTCTTTCTGTCAGCTCGTTGCAAAAGAAGGTAAATTTGCAATCCTGAAGATGCCTTCAGGCGAAGTCAGAAGAATCCCCGAAGTTTGTTATGCTACTGTAGGTCAGGTTTCCAATGTCGACCATAAAAACGTCGTCTGGGGTAAAGCCGGTGCAACCCGCTGGCGCGGTATTCGTCCGAGTGTCCGCGGTGTTGCTATGAACCCGGTTGATCACCCTATGGGCGGTGGTGAAGGTCGTTCGTCCGGAGGTCGTCACCCCTGTACTCCCTGGGGTAAACCTACGAAAGGATACAAAACAAGAAGTAAACGTAAATCTAACGATCATTTAGTTCAAGATCGTAGAGTGAAAATTTAAAGGCGGAGATTGATAGATGCCTCGTTCACTAAAAAAAGGTCCATTTGTTGATGACCATCTGTTGAAAAAAGTTGATAAACTCAACGATTCCGGTCAGAAAAAAGTAATTAAAACCTGGTCGCGACGTTCAACAGTATTACCGGAATTTATCGGACATACCATTGCAGTCCATACCGGCAACAAATTTGTACCTATATATATAACTGAAAATATGGTTGGTCATAAACTCGGTGAGTTTGCCCCGACCAGAACATACCGCGGCCACGGCGGCAAGCTTGTTGAGCGCGCTTCCTCAGTAAAGGGTTAATGATATGTTGATTACGTCTACAGCGCGATTAAAATATCTTTCAATACCTCCCCGGAAGATGCGTTTGGTCGCAAATAATGTTAAAGGAATGCCGGTTGAAAAAGCTCTGGCGGTGTTAAATTTCACCCCTAAAATTGCTGCTGTTCATCTGGCCCGTACCGTTAAATCTGCTGCTGCAAACGCACTTTCTCAGGAAGGTACCGATAGTCTGCATCCGGAAGATTTGACGATTAAGAATATCATCGTTGATGCTGCCCCGACCCAGAAACGAATTCGTTTCCGTTCGATGGGTCGTGTTTTCAGATATCACAAACGTTTTTGTCATTTAACAGTTGAAGTTGAAGGTCAGGCAGACATAGATACACAGAAGCCGGCGCCGAAGAAAAAAGCTGCTGTAAAAAAGACAGCAACTAAGAAAACAGCAAAGAAAAAGACTGCTGCCAAAAAGACTGCCAAAAAGAAAACTGCTGCAAAGAAGACCGCTGTAAAAAAGACCGCAGCTAAAAAAACTGCGAAAAAGACAGCAAGTAAAAAAGAAAGTTAATTGAAGGTTTTTTAAGGAGAATATATTGGGACAGAAGACTCATCCAGTAGGGTTTAGATTAGGTGTTATTAAATCCTGGAACAGTCGTTGGTTCGCTCCGGACAACAAATTTGCCGACCTGGTCCATGAAGATTTACAGATCAAACGTTATATCAAGCGTCGATTAGACAACGCCGGTATTGCAATGGTCTCTATCTCTCGGGCACCGAAAAAAGTCACCGTGGATATTCATACATCACGTCCCGGTATTGTTATCGGTCGAAAAGGACAAGAGGTCGATAAACTCCGCAGCGAATTACAACTTTTGACCAACAAAGATATCTTGCTGAATATCGTTGAAGTCAGAAAACCTGAACTCAACGCCCAGCTTGTTGCTGATTCAATTGCCCGTCAGCTTGAGGGTCGTGTTTCTTTCAGAAGAGCGATGAAAAAAACGATTGCCTCAACCATGAAGATGGGTGCAATGGGTATCAAAATCCGTTGTTCCGGTCGTTTAGGCGGTGCTGAAATCGCACGTGACGAAAAGTATAAAGAGGGTAGAACCCCGCTTCATACTCTTCGCGCAGATATTGATTATGCTACATCAACAGCCCATACAACCTATGGTTGTATCGGTGTGAAGGTGTGGATTTGTAAAGGTGAGATCCTTGAAGTAGGAAACTTTTACGAAGATAAAGAAAAGAAAGATGCCGAATCAATAGATTCACAAACCGGTTCTCAGGGTAAACCGAGACGTCCGCGAGATGCCTCCGGTAAAGGCGGAAAGAAACGTCCCCGTGGACGCATTCGCCGTAAAACCGATGACGCAGGCGGCTCCAAGTCGGCACCGAGAGGTCGCCGTCCTGAAAGACCGGCAAAGAAAGCAGAAGCCACAGGCGCTGCAGCTGATACTCCAAAAGATGCCAAAAAATCAGATGCAAAACCAAAAGCTAAAACTGCTTCAACCAAAACCGAAACAAAGACAGCAAAACCTGAAACGAAATCTGATTCCTCAAAAGGGTCAGAGAGTTAATATGGTTATTGGGAGATTGTTTAGATGTTAATGCCCAAAAAAGTAAAACATCGTAAGATGCAGCGCGGTCGGAGAACCGGTAAAGCAAAAGGCGGTTTTACAGTTGATTTTGGAGAATATGGTCTGAAGTCAATTGAAGCATGCTGGATGACAAGCCGTCAGATCGAGGCTGCTCGTGTTGCGATGACCCGTTACGTAAAACGTGGCGGTAAAATATGGATTAGAGTTTTTCCCGATAAACCTATTACCAAAAAACCTGCTGAAACCCGCATGGGTAAGGGTAAAGGTGCACCGGAATCTTGGGTTGCTGTAGTAAAACCGGGAAGAATTTTGTTTGAAATTGAAGGTGTTTCCGAGGAAATGGCTCGTGAAGCTATGAGACTCGGTTCCAATAAACTGCCGATGAAAACTAAATTCGTCTCGCGACAGGAATCAGAAGGAGTATAATCGTGCTGAAAATTAGTGATTTACGTGACTTGACCCGCGAAGAGCTCCTGCAGAAGAAGAATGATCTGATCGATGAGCAGTTTAATCTCAATATGAGACGCTCGCTCAAAGCATTGGATAATCCGCTTCGCTTAAGACAGATCCGCCGTGAACAGGCTCTGATCTTGACCGTCTTAAACGAAGATAAACTTGGAATTAGAAAACTTGCCGAAAGCTCTGTTTCGATTTTAGATGACTCGAAGGCTTCTAAAGGCAAAGAGAAATAGGCGGAGTTTGAGAAATGGCAGAAAATAAAAGAACAAGCCTGAGAAAAGTTAGAGTTGGGAAAGTTATCTCTTCAAAGATGGATAAAAGCTTCACTATGGAAATCGAACGTGTGATGCGTCATCCTATCTATGTGAAAACATTCCGGACATCTTCCAAACTCATGGTTCACGATGAAAACAATGAAGCGTCAGTCGGTGATGTTTGCAAAGTAATGGAAACTCGTCCGATGTCTAAAAACAAGCGCTGGCGTCTGGTTGAAATTTTGGAAAAAGCCAAATAGGCTTGCAGAAAGGATGTATGTAAGATGATTCAAGAATATTCAGTACTTTCTGTAGCAGACAACTCAGGTGCCAAAAAGGTGATGTGTTTTCGTATCCTTGGCGGTCGCAAGAAATCAGCTAAGATCGGCGATATTATCGTTGTGACAGTGAAAGAAGCGATCCCCGGCGGTACGGTAAAAAAATCAGAAGTCTGTAAAGCAGTTATCGTCCGTACCAAAAAAGCTTTAAAGCGTAAAGACGGTTCTGCAATCAGATTTTCCGATAACGCTGCAGTCATCATAAATGAACAGAAAGAACCGCGCGGTACCCGTATCTTTGGTCCGGTTGCCCGTGAGTTGCGAGAAAAACAATTTATGAAAATTTTATCCCTCGCTCCGGAGGTCCTCTAAGAGAGGGAGAATACTATGAAGATAAAAAAAGGTGATACTGTATTCGTAAGAACCGGAAAATCAGCAGGGAAAACCGGTAAGGTTCTCTTTGTTGGTAAAGATAATGACAAAGTATTAGTCGAAGGTATCAATATGGTCAAACGCCATCAGCGTCCGACTCAAAAGAATCCGAAAGGCGGAATTATTTCGATTGAAGCTCCAATTCATATCAGTAATGTCGCTCTGTACTCCAATACTCTCGGCGGTCCGACTAAGATTTCGACAAAAGTCATTACAGACGGTGGAAAGAAAACAAAAGTAAGAATTTGCCGTAAAACCGGCGAAGAGATTTAAGGAATTTGAAAATGGCGAGACTTCAAGAAAAATATAAAAGCGAAATCATGCCGAAGCTGATGAAAGATAATAATTATAAGTCAGTGATGCAGATTCCTAAGATTACAAAAGTCGTAGTTAATATCGGTGTTGGTGAAGCTGTGCAGAATGCAAAAACACTCGAAGCAGCTGTTGGCGATCTTGAAAAAATCACCGGCAGAAAGCCATCGATTAATAAAGCGAAAAAATCAATCTCAAATTTTAAACTCCGTGAAGGTGTTGCTATTGGTTGTTCTGTCACATTACGTCGTGATGCAATGTATGAATTTTTAGACAGACTGATCAATGTTGCGATTCCCCGTATTCGTGATTTCCGGGGTATTAACCCGAAAGCATTCGACGGCCGCGGTAATTTCAATCTTGGATTGAAAGAGCAGTTGATTTTTCCAGAAATAGATTATGATAAAGTTGATAAAATTCGCGGAATGAACATTACGTTCGCAACAACTGCTGAGACAGATGCCGAAGCTCGCCAGTTGCTTGAAGAGTTCGGAATGCCTTTCCGCAAATAGGAATTTGTTATGGCAAAAACTTGTTTGGTAGAAAAACAGAAACGTAAACCTAAATTCGCGGTCCGTTCGTATAATCGATGCCGCAAATGCGGCCGTCCGAGAGCGTATATGCGCCGGTTCGGGCTTTGCCGTATCTGCTTCAGAGATATGGCGCTCGCGGGTGATTTGCCTGGCGTTGTAAAAGCCAGTTGGTAAAAAGCAGGAGTAATTGCAGTTATGATGACTGACCCTATCGCTGATTTGCTGACGAGGATTCGTAACGCCTCAAAGGCAAAGAAAAATGCTGTCGATATCCCGGCTTCCGGTGTGAAGCGCGAGGTTATCCGCATTTTAAAAGAAAATAAACTTGTAAACGATTTAGTTGAACTTCCTGACAACAAACAGGGGATCCTTCGGGTATACCTCCGTTATAATCGTCAGGATGAACCGGTTATCAAAGGCTTGGTACGCATGTCTAAACCGGGACTTCGTCAGTATATGAATGCTGATGATGTCAAAGCAACTATACATAATATGCGCGGACTCATGATTGTCTCTACATCACAGGGTGTTATGACTAATTTTGATGCTGCTCAAAAAGGTATTGGCGGAGAGATGATCTGCCGCTGCTGGTAAGAAAGGATTGGATTATGTCACGAGTAGGTAAGTCTCCGATTCCGATCCCGGATAAAACAACAGTCGATATCAAAGATAAACTGGTCACGGTCAAAGGTCCCAAAGGAACTCTTGAACGGGTAATTCATCCGGATATGACCGCTGCTATTGAAGAGAATCAGGTTGTCGTAACCAGACCGACCGATCAGAAAAGACATTCCGCACTCCATGGTTTGACAAGAGCACTCTTGAACAACATGGTAGTCGGTGTTTCCGAAGGATACACCAGGGAACTTCAGATGATTGGTGTTGGATATCGTGCTGAAATTAAGGGCAATGTCCTGATTATTTATGTCGGGTATTCTCATCCTATCGTGATGAGAGCGCCGGAAGGTATCAATTTGGAAGTAATTCCGAAAGAAAATAAAATTATTGTCACCGGTATTGATAAAGAACTGGTCGGACAGGTTGCTGCGAAGATTCGCGGATTCCGCCCGCCGGAACCTTACAAAGGTAAAGGTATTCGGTATGTCGGAGAATATGTTCGTTCCAAAGCCGGTAAAACTGCAGGTTAATTAAACTATTGGTGTAAAAAATGGCTGATAAGAATGTTGTCAAAAGTAAAAAAGCTAATAGACGTCGCGCCCGTGTCCGTTTAAAAATTACCGGTACACCGGAGCGTCCGCGTCTGACTGTTGCCAAGACACTCAAAAATGTTTACGTCCAGATTGTTGATGATGTGAACAGAGTGACGCTGGCAGCGGCGGCAACCAATTCCAAAAATGTTTCATCGGAGATCAAATCTGATATGAACAAAACTCAGACTGCTGAAGTTGTCGGTAAAGTTATCGCCAAACTCGCAGCTGAAAAAGGAATTGAACAAGTAGTATTTGATAAGAATAAATCACGTTATCACGGACGGGTTAAAGCTGTTGCTGACGGAGCCCGTGCCGGTGGTTTGAAATTGTAA
>QQUK01000227.1 GCA_008501655.1 Calditrichota bacterium | reverse complement strand
CAACAACGCATTGTTCAAAGAAGGAGCTGCAGCAGCCATACCAGCTTGATACTTCGTTATGTTTTTCTTCGCTTCATCAGCACGACCCTGTTCGACCAACCGAACCTGTTTTTCATGGAAGGCATCAGCTTCTACAACAAGTGCTTCGGCTCTGACATCTTTGTTCTCGGCTTGCTCTTTAGCCTGAACATTTTTGGTAACTTTGACTGATAACGGTTTTTTGAATGTGATTGTTTTATTCGTTTTGACATCGTAGTAATCAAACTCAAAATCACCTAAGTTAATCTCACCGGCTTCTGATGGAGATACTTCAAGTTTACAGGTCAATGAAATCTTTTCACCGGCATAAAGATTCCCTATAGAAGCGACATCCCTGCCATCATCATTAACGTATCCGTAAATTTCAAAATCCCGGACATGGCGTGAACGTTTTAAGCGGGCTTTGACATCTTTGGCAACAGTTGCAAAAATCTGTCCCATCTCAGCCTCAAAAATATCGCGCATCTGACGGGGTGATTCGATATAGTAATAAGTACCGCCGCCGTATTCAGCGATCATCTGCATCAAGTCTTCATTGTAATCTAATCCAAGTCCTATTGTGGAGATGGTGATTCCATCCCGGCGTGCCTGTTTAACAAGTCGTTTGATGTCTCTCATACTGGTGATACCACGATTGGCAAGACCGTCTGAAAGAAGGAGGATTCTGTTTATATCTCTGGATGAATAATATTCAATAAGTTCATCAATACCGCGCATCATTCCACCTGTCAGATTAGTAGCACCGCGTGGGTAGAGTTCGTTGATTTTAGATTTAAGTCGCCATTTGCTGGTGACATTTTGTGAACGGGCAAGGAGCGTAACTCTGTCATCATATTCTACAATCGCTATCCGGTCGGACGGATTGAGCTGGTCGATTACAAAGTTAGCTGCATCTTTGGCATAATTCATTTTACCCCGGTCAGCCATTGAACCGGAGCGGTCGATAACCAGACCGATATTTAAATCAGGGCGATGACGGCGGACATCGATATAATCAGCCGGGACATCAAAGTCTACCTGAACATAAATAGTCTCGGTCCTGTCAGCCATGATAACCGGGTGGTCTAAATTGATATTCGGTTTAATGGTTACCGCCGAGGCTGTATAAGCTGATGTAAGCATAAAAAGTAATGCTATCAGCAGGCTTGAGATAGTAAGATTTTTCTTCATAAGAAACTCCAATCTTTCAAAGTTTTTGTTCTTTGTTCTGTCTCCAATACAAGCGAATTTGCTGATTCTTCCGAATTTTTTATATTTTTGGCAGGTTTCGGCAGTTGAGTTATTTTAACTTACTGACATACAACATCTTACCTTCCGAATAATACCTTGACAATTTGTCTGATTTTCGTATACTTTGACCCTGCCTTAGGTGGCAGCTATTATGATTTCGGCTGTATTAGGACTTGGAAATATCGGCAGTAAGTATGCCGGAACCAGACATAATGTCGGGTTTATGGTTATAGAAAAACTGCTGACTCAATACAAGCCCTTAAAACTCGAAAGAGAAGCTGAATATGATAGAGCGGAAATAACCGTTGCCGGCTCAAGTATTATAGTTGCAGAACCAACGAATTACATGAATAACTCCGGTTATGCCGCAAATGCTCTTTTACAAGATTATGCTCTCACCCCATCTGAGCTTTTAGTATTAGTCGATGATTTTAATCTTCCTTTAGGAGGAATCAGAATCCGGCGCGGAGGCACAGGCGGTGGTCATAACGGTCTTGAATCAATTATAGAACAACTTGAGACCGACCAGTTTCCCCGAATACGATTAGGGATCGGGCAAGTACCCGAATCTGAAAGTGTCGTGGATTTTGTTTTGGGAGCATTTGAACGTGACGACGAAGAGGTCGTCAATGAAATGATATCAAGCGCATCCGATGCCGTAATTTCTGTGATAAATGACGGGATCGAACAAGCGATGATGAAATATAATAGAAACCCTGCTTAGCTATTCAACCATATCCAGGCTAAGCCGTTAACCGTTAACCCCAACGTCCGTAGGGAGGATATTTTTAGTGAGAATCTACGAGACAACATTTGTAATCAATCCGCAAACCGATGACAGCACCATCGATAAGCATGTCAAAGATGTACAGGAAATTATTGCATCTTCAAACGGCAAAATAATCCATGAATCGGCTATGGGTACCCGTCGTTTAGCTTACGAAATCAAAGGTTTGACCCAGGGCTATTATGCCTCTTTCCTTTATGAAGCCGAATCGGATGTCCTTGGCAAACTTGATCGTCATTTTAAGATCAACGAAGCTTACATCCGTGATCTAACAATTCGTATCGAAGCCGATCCGGAAGATGTTATCAAACAGATAGATCCGTTTGGTAAACATGGTTCCGGCAGAGACAACGATAACGATGATAACAGTTCAAATCGCAGAGGCCATTCTCGTGATTCATCCAGAGATGATGACAAAAAAGAAGAAGCCAAAGCTGAAGCTCCTGCTGAAGAAAAACCTGCTGAAAAAGCGGTTGAAGCAGAAGAGAAAACAGAAGAAGCTCCGGCAGAATCAGCTGATTCATCCGATAGCTCTGATGAAAAAAAAGAACTGTAATGAGTGAGAACAAAAAACATAAAGGAAATTTAAGATGGCGGTAGTCAGAGGAAAAAAGATCTGTCGCTTTTGTGAAAACAAAATCAACTACATCAATTACAAAGACGAACGTATTTTAAAACGTTTTACGAACGAACGCGGAAAAATTATTCCCCGTCGTGTAACCGGTAACTGTGCCATGCATCAGCGCAAACTCACTACTGCAATCAAACGCGGAAGAGTTCTTGCAATCGTTGCATTTGAAAGCGAATCATACCGGTAAAAATTGACTGAGACGGTTCATAATACGGATAAGAAAAATCTATCCGCAAAAGAAATAGTCTTTATCTTGTCTGCTATGGTTCTGTTTGCCGTATTGGAGTACGGAGTTATTCAACAGACGGAAAAAGTTAAGTTCCTGTTTTTAATCAGCGGATTTGTCTATTTCCTGAAACTCTATCTCTATTATGGAACAGCATATCTGGCTTTTCATAAAAAGACTTTGCCTTTAGCGGTAGGTGCAGTGATTGTGTATACCACTGCTTTTCTTATACCGGGAGATGATACTGTCTGGATACTCATTGCTGATTGGAGTGCAATACTTTTGGGATCTGTCATTATGGGAAGATATTTAGTAAAAGAAGCAAACTATGAACGGGTTTACATAGCCGGACTTTTAGCTGTACTGCTCTGTGCGATCGCTATGTATGCTCCTCATTGGGAAATGCTTATCAATAGTTTTAATTCGAATACTGTTGATATTCTGAGCTCACTCAGAACATCATTACCGGCAGCCGGTTATTCAACCGATGAAGCTGCGACGATGATGGACAGTATTACAAACGGTATGGCATTGACAGCTTATATCATCCCGGCTTTGACTCTTCTTTCATCAGTGATGCAGTATTCGATCGGTTTTCTGATTTTTCTCTATATTCTGATTCGGAAAAGAGAATTGATAAAACCGATAGCTTCATTTAAAATGTGGAAAATGCCGTACTATGTTACCGGTATAATTATTGTCGGTGCTTTGCTTCACTTTTTAGGAAATGAAATTGTTGTAAAAACAGGTGATAACCTTCTGGTCTTTTTGTCGGTATTTTATGCTCTGACCGGATTATCATTGTTTGAATATTTTCTTTCCAAAATCAAACTGCACTGGAGTATGAAACTCGGAATGTATCTTCTGCTCTTTTTCACAGCACATATTGGCTATATAGCCTTTGTGTTATTAGGTTTTGTTGACAGTTTCAAGGACTTTCGGAAAATTGAACTGTTGAGTTTACAAAGTAAATAATGTAGATTATACTATATTAGAAAGGAAGAAACGATGAAAGTAATATTGCGTGAAGATGTTCCTGAATTAGGTTCTGCAGGACAGACTATCGATGTCAAAGACGGATATGGTCGCAATTACTTGTTTCCAAAAAATCTGGCTATCCCCGCCACAAAAGCGAATCTGAAAGCTATTGGTGAAATTCAGAAGCAGGCGGAAGTTCAGGCAAAGAAAAGATTAAAACAGTCTGAACAAATTAAAAACAAAATTGAGAAACTTTCTTTATCTTTTGAAGTATTAGTAGGTGAAGATGAAAAATTGTTCGGTTCAGTTACATCCGCTGATATCGCGGAAAAACTGGCTGCTGAAGGTGTTTCAATTGATAAACGTGCGATTGAACTCGAAGCTCCGATCAAAGTTTTAGGCGTTTATACAACACCTATTAAAATTGATAAAGATGTTGTCGCTAATTTAAAATATTGGGTTATCAAAAAATCATAGCGTATGAGTATGCTTGAAGCAAGAGTCGAAGGACTGGCACTTGATATGTCAACCAACACTCCGGTAGTGATCTTAGCACCGTTTGAATCAAATAAAGTGCTTCCGATCTGGATTGGTCACTCCGAAGCGTGGGGGATAGCTATGGAGTTATCCGGCATTCAGTCAAACAGACCAATGACTTATGATCTGATTAAACTGATCATAACAAGCTTGCAGGCGAATGTTGAAAAAGTTGAGATTACCGAACTGCGTGAGCAGACGTTTTATGCAAAAATCTATCTGAGAGTAAATGATGAAGTGCAGACTATTGATGCACGCCCGTCTGATTCGATAGCGGTTGCACTTAAAACGAATGCTAAAATATTTATCAGTGATGCACTGTTGAATATTTCAAAAGAGGAATCTCAAAAAGAAAACCAGATGCCAACCGATCCGGAATCGCTGCGTGAACGACTACGCAAAGTAGACCCGGAAGATTTTGGGAAATACTCATTATAAATGATAAAAAATAAAAGAATATTCAGTACCCTCATTGTTATTCTCTTTCTTTTTGTATCATCACTGATGTCGCAGACAATTGATGATGATGCCGAAGCTGTATCTTTATTTACCAAAGGTAAACGGTTGATGTCAGAAGGAGATTACTATGAGGCAGCGATTGTGTTTGAGGAACTTGAAGCGAGATTTTCAAACTCTGCTAATATTGATCTATTCCTGTTCTACCGGGCAAAAGCGAAATATTATTATGCCGAGTATAATGAATCCGCTGCCGGATTCAGTTATTTCACTTCACGATTCGTGAATTCAAAGTATCTTGCCGAAGCTTACTTTTTCTTAGGAAATTCTTATTACCGCTCTTCCAAAGTGAATCAGGCAGTCAATGCCTGGTTAAAAGCATATCAGTTTTCAGATTCAAAATCGCTAACTGAGCTTAGCCGTTCGTCTTTGATTGCATCGTATAAAAATGCGTCAAAGATAACGTTGACTAATGCGGATTTTGAACATTTGACCGCTGATAAGAAATGCCCCTTGGTAAAAGAGCTTGCCGATATTTATATCGACCGCGGTGATGTTCGCAAGGCTAATGAACTTTTAGCGGAATGCGGTGAAGCGGTTACTGCCAATTCCCAGAACGGAACGATAGATAGGCTGACTCATAAATCGCTTGAGATTGCTATGGTTCTTCCGATGTCGGGTGAACTGCAGTCTTATGGTGAGGATATATACAATGGTGCGGTCATTGCAGCTGAACTCTTCCGCGCAGAGTCCGGTAAAGAGATTCAGATTGTTCCCTATGATACAAAAGGTGACCCGATTGAAGCTGCTCAGATTGTTTCACAGCTTGCCAATTCCGGGACTACCGATGTTGTTGTCGGTCCCCTTACATCAGAAGCAGCCTCGGTTGCATCAGCATCATTGATATGTTCGACAATGCCGTTGATTGCTCCGGCAGCAAATCAGGCAGGATTGACAAGACTTTCTGAAAACGCATTCCAGCTGGCACCAAATACTGAACTTGAAGGTGTCCGGCTTGCAGAGTATGCGATTGAACAACTCAAAACTGATACTGCTGCCGTAATTTCATCGACAGCTACTGAAAACATCAGAATGACTCGTGCATTCAAACGCCGTTTTGAACAGCTTGGCGGTACTGTTATCGCTGTTGAATATTATCGTTCACGTGATAAAGATTTCGGTACCTATATCCGTGATATTAAAGGAATCATTTTAGATCATCCGGCTGACTCTACTTATTATATTTCTCCTGATGGTGACACCCTTGATTTCGAATTGCTGCCGGTATATATAGACTGCATCTTTATGCCCGGCGAACCAAGACAACTCCGTCAGCTGATACCGCAGGTACATTTTTATAATCTCAATGCCAGGTATCTCGGGTCCAACGGCTGGGGTGATGATGCCATTTATAAACTTGGTGACAACGTCACAAAAGAAGCGGTTTTTGCATCTCCGTTTATTGAAGGAAGAAATTCAGATGAGTTTCTGAAATTCTCCCGTGCTTACGACAAACGATACGGTAAACAACCTCAGCGATTGTCGTCACTCGGTTATGATGCCGTAAATCTTGTTTTGATGTCGATTCAAAACGGAATCAGCCGTGAGAATATTAGAACTAACCTCGGTACAATTACAAATTATATCGGTTCTTCAGGGAAAATTTCTTTTGGTGAAAAAAGAGAAAATATCGAAATGCCTTTGTACCGCATTAAAAATGAAACAGTTCATTCTCTGTCCGAAGAACAGATAGAAACTGCTACAGAATAAAGGAATCAGCATGGATAAAAAAGTTGCCTTAAAAATGATCGTTGATGGTGAAGAACGTGATGTCACCTACGAAGAGTTGGCACTTTCAAACAATCTTGCCCAGGAAGCACTTGTCCGGGTACTTATCGATAAAAAAGTATTCGAACCAAAAGAGCTGATGGAAATGATGGAAAAAGTTAAAACCGAACGGTACCGCAAACCAGAATAATCTATGGTAGATGATAACAAACAGCAGACAAAAGAAACCGTCGAAATCCAGAATACACTTCTGGAGTGGACAACCCATCCGATGAAAAAACGTCCGCTTGCGGCTGTACTTGTTACTGTTTTTATTCTGCTCATACCGCTTCTTGTCCTTTCCATTACGGAATCAAAAACGTTTGCAACGGTTGCCCTGGTTGTACTTTTTGCATCGGTTGCCAAATTTTATTTTCCGACTAAATTTAAATTGACCGATAAAACGGTAACTATTAAAGGTTCCACACAGACGATTAACCGTAAATGGTCGGAGTTCCGGTCGTATTATGTTGATAAAAACGGGATTCTGCTCTCACCGTTTATCGAACCATCACGGCTTGAGAATTTCCGGGGGATGTATCTTATCTGCAATGATAATATTTCCGAAGTTGAAAATATCATCAAACAATATGTAACAAATGAAGCTGCTCTCGAGGAGAAAACAGAATGAGTTTTTTTAAAGGTTCTATGGAACTTCCCGACGGCGGTAAGGATATCCTCCCGGAAGAAGAAGATAAAGTATTAGATAAACTTGCCAAGATGGTTATCAGAAGGGGGATGGCTATCCCGGCAATCATGTTTTTAGAATCTATTAAACCGCTCAACTATATCAGTTCGCAGGTAATGGTATTTTTTGAACCGCTTGTGCAGACGATATTTTCATTTAAAGATTATGATACATTTCGCACGGCTCTTGAAAAAAGGGAAACAATTGAGATTTTAATATTAAGAATCGAAGAATACGATGCCATCGAACATCGTCGAGAGAAACGTATCAAAAAATTCCTCAAAGAAGAAAAAAAGAAGTGGAAATGGTATCAAAGGTATCTTGGCGTTTTCACACCTAAAGTAGTATATCCTCCCGAAGTCTTAAACGACCCGGAACCTTCAAAAGATAAACTGCCTGATCAATCAAACGATGA
>QQUK01000230.1 GCA_008501655.1 Calditrichota bacterium | reverse complement strand
GCAATATGGCCGATAAAATTCAACGACGCATCCAATGAACTTGAGTCACTCTATGCAACCATTCAAAAAAAGTCGGGAGTTATAGAAAAATTCCTTTTAGATAATGGATTCAGCGAAGATGAAATTTCTGTCTCCCCGCCGAGTATCCGTGACCTGAAGGCACAAGGTTATTACGATGCTTCAAAAAATCCATTCCGGTATACTTCAATCTCTACCGTAACTGTTTACACTGAGAAAATAGATAATGTATTAAGTACACAAGACAAGTTAATCGACCTTGGCAAAAAAGGGATAGCTCTGGCTACACAAGATTGGGACTCCAGAGTTCAGTATCTTTTTACGAAATTGAACGACATCAAGCCGGATATGATTGAAGAGGCGACCAAAAATGCCCGTGAAGCTGCTGAAAAATTTGCTAATGATTCCAATAGTGAAATCGGTAAAATCAAATCAGCCACTCAGGGGCAGTTTACAATAAACAACCGGGACAGTAATACTTCTCATATTAAAACGGTTCGGGTTGTTGTAACACTTCAGTATTATCTGGCGGATTAAGTCTGTCTGGTTCTTCGAGAAACTATCGTTTCTCTCTGTGAACCCGACCTACATCAGAAATCAGCTGAATTTCTCGACTTAAATGATTTTTCAAATCTTCCGATATAGATACTAAGCAAATAAAAGTATCAAAAAATCGGAGTCATTCAATGAAAAAATTTACGGGAAAAACAATCTATCTTGTTGTACCGTTTGTGCTTATCTTTTTTGCTCTCTCTGCTTTTGCAGGCGAAGACGGTAAAGCAAAAGATGCCTACAAAAAAGGGCAATATGAATTTGCAGTAAAACGGTTAGCTCAGAAATTACGGGACAAAGATGACCATCAGGACAATATCCGCTTAATGGAAAAATGTGTAAAAGCAGCCTATACATCCGGTCTTCGGGAAGCTGAAGATTTCGAAATGAACGGTGATCTCGATGGTGCTGTGGACAAATATACCCGCCTTCGGGATTTATCTTACGAAGTTTCGATGCTTACCGTTTATAAAGAGGTCAAAATCAATGGTGATAAACGGAAGCAGTTGCATAATTTTGAAACTATTGATGTAACAAATACTCTGAAAGAACTTCGTCGGGCAGCTCTGAATGACCATTATGAAAACGGTCTCTTTTTTGAACAGCAGAAAGATTGGCGGAGAGCCGCAGTTGCATATCGTCATGCTCGTGCATATCAGCAGAATTATAAAGATGTTGCTGTTCGATATGAAGCCTGCCGGAAAAAAGGGATGATAAAAATTGCGGTGATGCCGTTTGATAATCTGAGCGGACATTATGAATTTGGAGCAATGGGGGATTATCTTTCTGCCCAAATTGTAAGTTCATCGATTGATGCTAATCCGGAATTTATCCAGTTCATCTCCCGGGAATATCTTGACCAGCTTTTATCGGAGCAGGGATTTCAGAGTTCCGATGTTGTCGATCCGCAATCAGCAGTTAAAATCGGAAAGATGATCGGTGTCCATGGTTTTGTATTCGGGAAAATATATTCAATTATTCCGAACACACCACCTGATTTAAAAGCAAACTACAATAAACAGGGGACGATTAAAGTCTATGACGAGGATAAGAAAAAATCTATCAAAGTTCCGACTTTTTGTAATTACACGGTAATCGAACGTTCCCGTTCGGTACGGGTTCAGGCAAGTTATCAGGTGATTTTGGTTGAGACCGGTGAAATTGTTTCTTCTGAGACATTAACTCAGGATCAACGGGATGCCTGTTCATGGATTATTGTAAATCGGGGAAATGAGGAGTTGATTCCTCGAAACCATCGCAACAAAGTAACACCTGGCGGTCAGAGACAGCTGAGTGCTACTGAAATGCTGGTCTCGGATGCAGCAATGACAATGGCAAAACAACTGGCAGAAAAGCTTGTTGCACGGTTTGAATCGTAAGAATTTATAATTGGGTAGCCCACCCCTTGGGGTGGGTTTCTGTTCCATCTCAAATGGGATCATAGAACACAATTGGGTAGCCCACCTCTTGGGGTGGGTTTCTGTTCCATCTCAAATGGGATCATAGAACACAATTGGGTAGCCCACCCCTTGGGGTGGGTTTCCGTTCTCCCCCAAATCGGTTCACTAAACACAATCTAAGTTTGTTAATTCTAATCTGAAAAAAAAATATATTATTGCTTTTTTAAAGTACATTTATGAGAACTTTTAATTGATTACTTTATGTTTAGAAAGTATTTATGTATTGGTTTTCAGAAAAAAAGGATGGATATTGCATATCATTGTTGTAATTCTTGGAATGATACTTTTCTATTTCATCGGAAGAGAAATTGGTAAAAAAAAGAAAATGTATGATCCCCAGGATATGGCTAAGATATTTATGTGTCTATTTATCTTATTTTATATCATAATTATAAAATTGTTATAATCACAACTTTTGATGAGTTTCTGTTCCAACTGCAAGCGGTGAGTCTTGTAAGTCAGGAGCTTGAGCTCCTGACAAAATGATAGTCATTTACAATAGTCAGGAGGCATGCCTTCTGACCTACGAATCTACCTACAACAAATAGCCTATTTTTCTCCTGATTCGGACTTGCCAAGCGTGGAATTTCTCCATACATTCTGCCCATGATTAAATTAGCACCGTCGGTATTGGCAGCCGATTTTGCCCGTTTAGGTGAGGAAATAGCATCTGCCGATATGTCGAATGCGGACTGGCATCATTTGGATATTATGGACGGTCATTTTGTCCCTAATATTTCATATGGTCCCGGAGTCGTGAAAACCATAAACAAGATTACAGACAAGTTTTTAGATGTTCACCTGATGCTTGCCGAGCCGGAAAAGTATTTCGACCCTTTTATCGAGGCCGGGGCTGATGCGATTACTTTTCATATCGAAGTGCATCCAAATCCGACCAGATATTTGGCTGAACTGAAGGAAAAACATGTTCTTGCCGGGTTATCGCTGAATCCTGATGCAAAAGCGGAGCAAGTGATTCCATATCTTGAACAGACAGATTTATTATTAGTGATGTCGGTCTTTCCGGGATTTGGCGGACAGTCATTTATTGAATCATCTTTGGACACAGTGACCGCTTGCCGGAAATATATTGATGACAACAATCTTGATTGTCTGATTTCGGTTGATGGCGGTGTCGGTCCGAAAAACGCCCAGCAGGTAGCTGATGCCGGTGCTGATATTTTAGTAATGGGGTCGGCATTTTATAAAGCTGATGACCGTAAGGATCTTGCTGATTTGGTACATAGTATACAACGAGGTAATATATAGATTTATAGGTAAAGGGATTTTCCAATGAGTGATAATTGGCGCGGGTTTACAAACGAAAAATTAGATAAAGAGCAATACGAAAAGATTACCGAAGCAGCCAGAATCTGCCGCGGAAATATTTTAAAAATGACGACGCTGGCAATGTCGGGACATCCCGGCGGTTCGATGTCATCGATAGAGACATATCTCCTTCTTTACATGATGTCCAATATTGATCCAAAAGATACTCTCAAAGATGACCGCGACCGGATTATCATATCACACGGGCATACTTCACCGGGTGCATATACAGCACTTGCCGCAGCCGGTTTTTTCAGTGCTGATGAAGCTATCGCTGGATTCAGACTTGCCGGTTCACCATTTGAAGGACATGTCGAACGTTCTGTCCCCGGTATTGAATGGGGTACAGGGAACCTTGGGCAGGGGCTTTCAGTCGGAATCGGTAAAGCAATTTATGCAAGGCTCTCAAATCAGAATTTTCATTCTTTCGTATTCATGGGTGACGGAGAGCAGCAAAAAGGTCAGATATCCGAATCGAGAAGAATTGCTGCCAAATACAAACTATCTAAGCTTACCGCAATAGTAGATTATAACCAGCTTCAGATTTCAGGAAATATTAAAGAGGTCCTCCCGCAGAACATCACCGATGAATGGAAAGCTGACGGATGGAACGTCATCGAAGTCGATGGACATGATTTGTATCAGTTGTATGATGCGATGTATAAAGCCTACCATAATGAATCGGCACCGATAATGATTCTTGCCAAAACAACAATGGGCAAGGGTGTGTCGTTTATGGAAGACAAACATGGGTATCATGGTGCACCAGTGAAACCGGATCAGCTGACCGATGCATTAAAAGAACTCGGATGTGAAAATGATTTAGAAAGATACAAAGAGCTACGGGCTTCGTTTAAAACGACTGTGAACAATAAGCGAAACGAGTATCCGAAGATTTCATCAGGGGATGTAATCAATTATGCAGCTGATGCAAAATCTGATAACCGTTCAGCATTCGGAAAAGCTTTGGAATCGGTAGCTGCGGCTAATATTGACAAAGTACCGTTTGCTGTCTTTGATTGTGATTTAGCCGGCTCTGTCAAGACAGCTGGATTTGAAAAAACATATCCTGATAACTTTTTCCAGTTTGGTATCTCTGAACATTCAACTGCAACCACAACCGGTTCACTTTCTGCTGAAAAAGCTGTCTCAATCTGGGCAGACTTCGGAATGTTTGCTATTGCGGAAACATATAATCAGGCAAGACTTTCGGATATCAACCATAGTAATGTAAAACTGTTCTGCACCCATTGCGGTTTGAATGTTGGTGAAGACGGAATGACCCATCAGTCGATAGATTATTTTGCACTTTTAAATTCGACGTTTGGTTGGAAAGTCATCACTCCCGCCGATGCAAACCAGACGGATAAAGCGGTCCGGTATGCGCTGGCATCTCCGGGAAATTTTGCGATAATTATGGGTCGGGCTGTTATCCCGATTATAACCGATGAAAACGGACAACCACTTTTCGGTGAAGGTTACAATTATACGTACGGACGGATGGATGAAATTCGCTCCGGTAAAAAAACAGCTTTAGTCTGTGCCGGGAATATGGCATTTGTTGCTGTCGAGGCATATACCAAACTAAAAGATGCCGGAGTTGATATTGCATTGTATTCGATTTCTGATTGGTCTGATCTGCATGATGATGATATGAAAAAGCTGGCATCGTTTGAAAATCTGGTAACTTTGGAAGACCATAATGTCAAGACCGGTCTGGGAACTGCGTTGACTGATGCATTGTACAAATTTGAGAAACGTCCGAACATTGAAAAGATCGGTGTGTCGGAATATGGTTCATCCGGTAAACCTGCTGATTTATATAAGCTGCAGGGGATGGATGCAGACTCAGTTACGGAGAAAATTAAAAAACTGTCCTAACAGTTTGAGGAATTATGTTTATAGGTCATTATGGTGTAGGTTTTGCTTTAAAGAAGTTTGACTCTATTCTTTCATTAGGCTGGCTGTTCATCGCGGTACAGTTAGTTGATATTTTCTGGACAATATTAATATTTTTTGGGATAGAACGGGTAGAGATCGTTCCCGGGATAACCGAAGCAAACCCTCTTGATTTTGTGTATTATCCATTCACTCATTCATTGGTAGCATTTATCATATGGTCACTGATAGTTGGATTGATTGTCTATTTTGGTAAAATCAAATCATCACTTTCAAAAAAATCGCTCAGTCTGTTGTTAGGGTTTGGTGTGTTTTCTCATTTTATTTTAGACCTGTTAGTTCATAGACCGGATATTCCGTTGATGGGTACGGATTCAATCAAGCTCGGAATAGGGTTATGGAATTATTCTGCATTGGCATATATATTGGAGATGGTTATATTTATCGGAGGTGTATTTATTTATTTCAAATCAAAAAAACAGTTCATAAAATCAAAAAAAATCGGATTATATATTTTTACAATTTTGCTTCTTGTAATTAATTTAGCAAATCTTTATGGTCCACCTCCTGAAAATACGCAGATGATAGCTGTTGTTGGATTTATCAGTTATATCCTGTTTGCTTCGTTTGGGTTCTGGGTGGATTCTGAAAAGAAAAGAATATAAATATGATAGCTGGATATATAACAGCATCAAAAACTATTCTTGCAAAAGTTGAAGAGTCTTCGGAAACTCCAAAACTTTTCAATCTTGCGGAATACGAAAACTCTGATTTTTCCGGATTCGAGTCGGTGATATCATTGTATTATCGGAAATATAAACCGGCAAAAACAATTGCCTGTTTTGGAATAGCCGGTCCGGTTATTGATAACAAGGTGTCGGCTACGAATCTGCCCTGGGAATTTGATGCGATCCAGTTAAAAGAAAAACTGAATATTCCAACGGTGAAAATCTGTAATGATATTTATGCTACTGCCAAAGGACTTTTTGAACTGAGTGATGATAAGTTTTTTATCTTGAACAAAGGTGTTAAAAAGAATGATGGTCATATCGGTATCATTGCTGCCGGACATGGTCTCGGTCAGGGACTTGTTTATCATGAAAACGGAAAATACTACCCGTACGAATCCGAAGGCGGTCATACCGGCTTCACTCCGGGGAATCAATTGGAGATTGAACTCTGGGAACATCTTTACTCAAACATCGGCTTTGTTGAAGCTGAGGATGTTGTTTCTTTGCGGGGTCTTGAACGGATATATGAATTCATGTTGTTTCGAAAACGGGCAACAAAACCTGATTGGTTTAAAAAATCAAAAGATAAACCTGCGCAAATTATTGAACATGCCCTCTCCGGAAAAGATGAGATTGCGGTTATGACTCTTGATCTGTTTGTTGATTGTCTGGCAAATGAAACAGCGAATCTTGCTTTGAAAGGATTGACTTTAGGCGGGATCTATCTCTGTGGAATTATTGCACCGCAGATAATTACGGTTTTAGAACATGAAAGATTTATGGACCGGTTTGTACAGCGGGGGAAAATGGCACAACTGCTGGAACAAATCCCGGTTTCGGTAATTATAGAAGAAAAGACAGCATTGATTGGAGCAGGAAAAATAGCATACGAGATGATACAATGAAACGAAATTTTATTCTCTTTTTGAACGGTACGTACAAAGATGAAGATATCGATTTTTATAAATCGATAATCGGCAGTAAAACTACTGTCGCTGTTGACGGAGGGTATGCATTTTTTGACAAAGCGGGGATTATCCCGAAATATATTATCGGTGATGGTGATTCGCTTGATAAGGTTCCGGAAGATATACAGGAAGAAACAGCGGTATTTGAGTTTCCGGTTGAAAAAGATTTAACCGATGGGCATATCGCTTTGGATTTCTGTATGAAGGAAGATTTTGAAACGATTATTGTCGTTATGCCTGAAATCGGTGAACCGGATCATTTTTTAGGTAATATCCTGCTTCTGTTTAACAAAGAAGTCAAACAGAAACTGAGAGAAAAACGGGATATTTCGATTATCACCCGGCATCATGAATACCGGATTATAGACAATGGAAAACTTGAGTTGTATGACCGGGCTGGTGAAACGCTTTCAATTATGCCGATTTCCAAATCGATTATGCTCAATTGTGAGGGTACAAAATACGATGCTAAGGGAATAAAAGTTGACCTTGGTGAGACACGAGCTTTAAGAAATAAGATTGTCACCAATGAGGCGTTAATCAAGGTTTCCGGTGAGGCGATTTGTATCAGCAGTTTCAAGGATGAGCATCTGAAGGTGTAGGATATCGTGGGTGTCAGACGCCCTCGTCTGCCCCTAAAATAACCAAAATCTTCGAAATATTGTATGCTTGACAAGTGTCTAAGATATTGTATATTGGCGACCTATAAAAAATCGGATATAATCCGATAATTTAAGATACTACTGGGACATCGTACAATGGTAGTACATGCGGCTCTGGACCGTAGAATCGGGGTTCGAATCCCTGTGTCCCAGCTTTTTTATTGCAGTTTTTTAAAAAATATTCCCCTTGATTAAATTTCTATCGTCAGTTCACAATCCCCCTGCGG
>QQUK01000219.1 GCA_008501655.1 Calditrichota bacterium | reverse complement strand
ATTAATCTTTGTGCAATTGAGGTAGAAATCAGCAAAAACTACAAAAGCACTATCTCTTTTGATTGGGGATGTGGAGGCGCGGTCACGTGACCGCGCTTTTCAGAAGAAGGCGCGCAGGCTCTTATTCTGCTCTATTTTAGAGTGTCAGGCTCTGCCCCGGGTCGAGGATGACGACTTCGGAATCTTTGACCTGTGTTTTAAAGTCGTTCGGGTCAGCTTCGATAATCTCCCAGGTATCGTAATGGAAAGGGACTACTTTTTTCGGTTTGAGAAATTCGACAGCTTTGGCAGCATCACGGATATCCATCGTAAAGTTATCCCCTATCGGGAGGAATGCTAAGTCTATATCGTTCATCTCACCGATAAGCTTCATATCGAGGAAAAGTCCGGTATCGCCCGGATGGTAGATTGTCTTACCACCGATGGTAATCAGAAAGCCGACCGGAGGTCCGGTATAATACGAGGCATCTTCCCCATAACCGCCACCGTGATGGGCGATAGTCATCTTGACCCGACCGAAAGGAAAGTTAAACCCGCCGCCGATATGCATCATATGAACATCTTCTGCCCCTTCTTTCTGACAGAGATGACCGAGTTCAAAAGAACAGATAATCTTTGCTTTGTTCTGCTTGGCTAAGAATATAGCATCGCCGATATGATCGCCGTGACCGTGCGTTACCAAGATGTATTTGGCATCAAGTTTGACGACATCGGTAGTAGCTTGCGGGTTCATCGAGATAAACGGGTCGACGATGAGCGAATGTTCGCCATCTTTTATTGTCACACAGGAGTGACCATGGAATGTTACTTCAGGCATATTAAAATCCTTTCAATTTTTTTAGTCATACTGAGTTTGTCGAAGCATGCTCCTACAATGTCATTCCTGGCTTGACCAGGAATCCAGTCCCTTATGCCATTCCTCGTTGAGTCAACCGACAGGTTGACGAAACGTAGCAATCTCATGTTTTTATTATAAAACTCATTACACCCGTGGTCAAATAAAAATGCTTTGTTCAAGTCCACTTCCCGCCTAGGCGGGCTCAGTGTGACTTGATAATAATGGGTAGCCCACTGCTTGCAGTGGGTTTCTGTTCCAACAATTTTGTACAAGGCAGACATCCTTGTCGAAAACTCGTGCAAGGTAGACGTCCCCCTGATATTGTGCAAGGCAGACGTCCTCGTCTGCCGGTATAAATGGGTTCGTTTGCTCATTTTCGGGGACCCATAAAGTGGCAGTAAAGCCATTTCAAACTCCCTAAGTATATTTTTGTAAACAGATTACACCCAAATGGCTTTTGCTTTTCAAAATGGCTTAAAGCCATTTTTTTGACATACAGGTTTTTCAGGACAATCTTCCTCTCTTTTGAGTTCTACGTTAAGAGAGGTTGGTTGGTATTTTGTGGGGATGTTGTAGGGAAAGTGTGAGTTGAAATTATTACCTAGATGGAAATTGGTTCATAGAAGTTATAATAGAATCTGGACTAACTTTAAAATATGATTCATACAATTGACTATAATTATTTACAAATATTGGATTAACAATAGTTGCTTTTCCTAGCTCAATTATTGCATTTAGTGTATCATTTTGTTTTAAATAAAGAAAGTTAGAATAATATAATGAAACAGAAGAAAAACCACGAAGTTTTTCTTCTGTAATTATTGAATTCTCTTTCCCTTCATCAAATCTATCTTTTATGATACTAAACTCATCAAATGATTTTTTAAATAGAAAATGAGACATATCATAATCTTTTTTACGATAATATGCGAATGCAACACTTTGATAAAAGAATGCCTTATAGTTTTGCCCAAGATAATCTATTCTGTTATCAATATTGGGTAACTCAACCATGATTTCCTCTGACAACTCCAAATCTTTATCATTTAGAAATGCCGCTACATAAAACATCAAATCATAAACGATACTATTTAAAAAATCACGATAATTAAGCTTTTTATTATTTGTAAAAAGAGGATATGTTCTTGTATAGCCTGTCTGCATTGTTACGTCATATGAAATTTCTCCTCCTTCATATAACATAGTACATCCAAACAAAATGGGTTTTAGATCGATATGAATCAATACTTTAATAGAATCTTTATAACTAGTAATTTCACCACTAATAATAGCATAAGCATTAAATTTATTTTTTAATTCTTTAGATTTCTTAATATCATTCATAACATAAGAATGAGTTTTTACATCTATTACTTCTGAGAGATTAAGAGTTTCAATTTTATTCACTATATTATTTTTTAAAATTTCATTGAAATATTCAATACCGTATTGTTCTAATTGATCAGCACCTGCAAATCGTGTGATTAATATCCCATATTCATTTTCATTAAATTTTTGGTAATTTGGAATAACTACAAACTGGATTGTCAAATACAAGAAACAAACCATAAAAGACAATAACATTGATTTGACAAATCGTTTTGTAAAAGGTAAGTACTTAAAAAATGCACCAAATAAAATAATTAGGATTATAAAGCTCGAAATCCAAACATCTAAAACTTGTTCAGGATAAATACACTTTGAAATGAAACTTTTAATTTCGAGCAATTACCCAAATTCCTTTTTATATAAAATTGGTTTTTTTCTTTTTACAAGATTAAAATAAAATAACTAAAAAGCAATATTCAAAATATTTGCAATAACAATGTATAAATTATAGAAATATATCTATTGATTATAAGTATAGAATTAAACATTACAAAAACACTACAATTAATTTTAGAAAATTTAAAAACAAACCCATTTTTCAGAGGTCTTAAAAATATTATATGCTTGTGTTATAAGAATTTAGTTTTTGAAAAGGGGCGAAAAAACACGTTTTCTGATACCAAAATGAACGAAACAAAGCCATTTTGAACCGGCAGACGAGGACGTCTGCCTTGCACATTCCACAGGGTTGGATATCTGCTTTCGCAGGAGAGGGGTTTTTGAGATAGATTAAACAGTCTCCTTTGAATCCGCTCAGGATTATTCCTTCCCCGCGGAGGCGGGGATCCAGAAATTAGACGAAACTCTAAAAAGACTGCCTTCAATTTTAGGACTGGATTCCTGCGTTCGCAGGAATGACATTGTTTGGAGCAAACATCGACAGGCTCAGAGTGACTTAATAATGATGAAACGATAAATTTGGCAGGATCACGGGGATCCTGCCCTACTTTGACTGGATTCCTGCGTTCGCAGGAATGACATTAGTTTGGGGCACACTTCGACAAGCTCAGTGTGACAAATTATGAATAGAATATCAAATTATTTTATTCGATGATTAAGCCGCCGCCAAGGAGGATATCGCCGTTATAGAATACGACGGATTGTCCCGGAGTGATGGCGCGCTGGGAGTCGATGAATTTGATGTGGACCTTGGAAGGACTTTCTTCCGGCAGACGAGGGCGTCTGCCTTGCACATCACTGTCGGAACCACGGGGGTTCCGACCTACGTTAGAATTACTGCCAGGCATATTACTGTCGGAACCACGGGGGTTCCGACCTACGTTAGAATTGTCATCGTATATCGGGGTGACGATGGCGCGGGAAGGTTCATGGAGATAGCGGATTTTGACATCGGCTTCAAACGGTTCGTTCGGCTGGTCGATAGCAATCCAATTAAGTGAATCAGCTTCGAGTTCGGAACGGAATAATGTATCGTTGTCACCAACGATGACTTTGTTGTTATCAACATCGAGTTTCTGAACATACAGCGGTGTCGGGTGTGAGATACCAAGACCTTTGCGTTGTCCGATGGTGTAGAACGCGGTACCTTTATGCTGACCGAGAACGGTGCCATCGGTATGAATAATATCACCGGATTCGTATGATTTTTCATTTTTTTCAGCCATCTCGACTAAGAACCGGCGGTAATCGTTATCGACAACAAAACAGATTTCCCGCGATTCGGCTTTTTCGGCGGTACGCAGTTTGTATTTGCGGGCAACTTCGCGAACTTCTGATTTAAGCATCCCGCCTAACGGCATAAGCGTTTTGGAGAGTGCTTGCTGGGAGACGCCCCAGAGGACATACGACTGGTCACGGGTGCCATCAACGCCTTTGCGGATGTAATAACGGCTGTTCTCTCCCTGCTCGATAAATGAGTAATGACCGGTAGCGATGTAGTCGCAGCCGAGCTCTTCAGCTTTTTTGAGGAACTCCGTCCATTTGACATTGGAGTTGCATTGGATACATGGATTGGGCGTACGTCCGCGGTCATATTCTGTGATGAAGTCCTCGATGACCGTATCGCGGAAATGACGCGACATATTGAGAACATAGAATGGTGCGTCGATTGCATCGCAGACCATCCTGCAGTCGGTGATTGAATCAATCGTACAGCAGCGGCCGTCGTTGTAGATGTCAGCACCAACCTCGACGTAGTCCCATAGCTTCATATGGGCACCGACGACTTCGTACCCCTGCTCTTTTAACAGGAATGCGGCGACCGATGAATCGACCCCTCCGGACATTGCAACGAGAACTTTTTGTGCCATAGTTTTAATTGAACACACTTCGACAAGCTCAGTGTGACTTATGTTTATCTTTATAATTGGGCATCCTTCGACTCCGCTCAGGATGACGATTAATATACAATTCCTCTATTGATTGTAGATTGGGGACATCTCACGTAAACGGTTAACGACTTCCGGGAGTACCGAAATGACATAATCGAGATCATCTTTTGTAGTCGAACGTCCCATTGAAAAACGAATCGCTCCCTGTGAAACAACTTTATCGATACCCATAGCCTGCAGGACATGAGATGGTTCGGTTGCTCCTGAGGTACAGGCGGAACCGGATGATACAGCAACACCTTTGAGGTCGAGACCTAAGAGAATAGATTCACCCTCGATACCTTTGAAAGATAAGTTTACGGTCTGGGGTACTCTGTTTTTAAGAGTTCCGTTTAAGTAAACATCGGGTATGTCAGCAGTCACTCTTGAGATAAAATATTCAGAAAGGTCGTATAGCTTTTTATAATCTTCATCCATCTTCTGTTGCGCTATCTCAAGGGTTTTAGCAAGTCCGACAATGCCGGCAACATTTTCTGTACCGGGACGACGTTTCTTTTCATGGGAACCGCCGTAAAAAAGCGGATCAAGTTTGATTCCGGAGCGAATGAAAAAGGCACCGATACCTTTTGGTCCGTAAATTTTATGAGCTGTTAATGAAAGCAGGTCAACTCCGAGTTTTTTTACGTCGACCGGAATCTTACCGATTGCCTGGACAGCATCGGTATGAAAAAGTGTTTTTGTATCTTTTGTCAGTGCAGAGAGTGCGGGTATATCCTGAATCATTCCGGTTTCGTTGTTGGCATGCATGACAGAGACTAAACAGGTGTTGTCGGTCAGGAGGGTTTTCAAATCCTCAGGGGAGCTCAAACCTTCGGAATTCACCGGAAGCAAGTCGATTTTAAAACCATGTTTATGCTCGAGAAATTCAGCCGGTTCTAAGATAGCATGATGTTCGGCTGCACCGACGATGATATGATTTCGTTTATCTTTAAATTTTGCAGCTGTTCCGAGAACAGCCATATTATCTGATTCGGTTCCGCCTGAGGTAAAGTATAATTCGGACGGGTCACAATTTATGATTCCAGCGATTTGTTCCCGGGAGTTTTCAAGAGCGACTTTGGCATCCCGACCGTAATTATGAGCTGAGGAAGCATTTCCGAATTTCCCGGTGAGATACGGAATCATCGCTTCGACGACCTCGGGGTCGACCGGAGTGGTGGCATTATGGTCTAAATATATAGGTTTCATATAGTATCCTTTTCTTTTATATACTCCTAACCGACAAACTAAGCTGTTTGTTCAAAATTAGAATGCATACAATATAGTAAAATGCCAGCGGGAATCAACCGGATATCGGTCGGTTTTGATACGGCGGGCGTAGTCGATTCGGATAGGTCCGGCGGGGGACATAATCTGAATACCGGTACCGTAAGATAAGGCAAAGTTGTCAAATTTGATCTCAGCAGAATTCTCAAATCCATTACCGGCATCGAAAAATATCGACTGCCATTGGGGGAAATTCCGGAAAAAATCGCCGAAAACATTAAGAAATTGAACAGTTTTCCAGCGGAATTCCTGATTGATTATGAACGTATAGTTAGCTCCGGCAGCAGTTGAGTCTTCGTTTAACGGTCCGAGGGTGTTTTCGGTAAAGCCACGGATTGTGTTGGCACCGCCAAGATAAATCCGTTCTTCAATCGGGACGGTTTTGGAGACACCATATTCCCGGGCAGTTCCGCCTTTCAGCCTTAAAGCGTAAATCCATCCGGGCCAAACCGGCTGATAGGTCGACCAGGCAAGCTGGACTTTATAGAAGTTATCCTCTCCTCCCAAAAATCCACCGAAGATATCAACGGAAAGTTCGGTGAGCTGTCCGACTCTGGGTATAAAAATATTATCCCGGCTGTCCAGCCGGAAAGTCGTGTAGAGTTTCCGTCGGGCGGAAATACCTTCCTGCTCACGGATTTCCTGAACATCATTGTCACCATAACCGGTTATTTTTACATTGTTGTATTCGACTCCGGCTGTGGTACGGATTTCATCGCCAAACCATTTTTGAGTCCCGGCGGTGAATGCCCATTTCCTTATTCGATAATCACCAAGCTGGGATTGGATCGGCGGTTCCCATTCTGCTGTTAAAGTCAAGGGCATGCGGAGCCCGACTGTCCACGGGGATGTATATCGAAGAGAATATTTATGTTTAATCAGTCGGGAGTCTCCCCCGACTGAGAATGAGTAGTCAGCGTTAGCTGATACGCGGTGTGATGCTTTTGAAAATTTGGGAAAATGAATCGGGGTAAAATTAACATCTCTTTTACCGGCACCGAGGGAAGCATCAAGCTGCAAATCTTTGACTGAGGACTGACCGACACCAGCGGTAGCTGTTACAAATTTTGGTTTTTTCTCGCGTACTTTGAGTTGAAAGTCGGGATTCAGGCGGTCATTGAGCGGTGTTGCCTGAGTAAGCTGCGAGAAAGTAAAATACCCGGATTCATAGAGGCGTTTTTGTGATTCAATGATTGCTTTTCGGCTGTATAAATCCCCTGATTTAATTTTTAACTCTCTTTTTGCGACGTTATCAGGGAAGATTTCAATACCGGAGATAAAGATATCTCCGAATTTCACCAATGAGTCTGCCTGGACAACAAAATTAATATCAACATCCGGTTCATTAGTTACAGTATCTATCTGGTATTCTATCTTTGAATAGGGGTAGCCATGATTAGCAAATTCAGTTTTCATTTCAAAGATGATTTGCTGCAGTTTGATCATGTTAGCGTCTTTACCGGTTTCTAATTTATTAGCAAGTTTTAAGAGAGGGAGATAGAATTGATTGGGGTATGTACCGGAAAAAGTTTTTTTACCGTATGAATACTTTATTCCTTCATAAATATTCACCCAAAGCATTGCTTTTGGGACAGTGTCTACAATTCCGGTATTTTCATTTTTAACGATATCGAATTGATCAAGCGGTTGAAATGTTTCGCCGACCTGAACATTGATAAAGCCTCTTGTGAGGTAGAGATATTTAATTTCAAGGGTGTCTCTGTTTAACGTCTCACGCTGAACCCGAATACGGCGGTCTTTTTTTATTTTGCGCCAGAGTGATTCAGTTTTGGAATACATTCGTCCGCGGATATCATCATTTGAGATAGAATTATTCCCATTGATAACGATTGAATCGATCATCGGTTTATCCCGCATCCAGCGGAGGTGAGCTTTGTCGACAGCGTGGATACTTTGCATGACAAAAAGCATTAAGAGAAACAGTATGACAGTTGTAACTTTTCTCATTTAAATTCCAAACTCAGCTTCATGTTCAGGTGATACAGCTCTTCCTCATCACGTAATCCTTGCAGGAGTAGTTTTTTTGAGAATCGATATTCGAAGCCGATCTCCTGGGAGGTTTTACATCCTAAATCAGAACGACCATACAGGTATAAATTTGGTGATACATATTTACCAAGTGTG
>QQUK01000291.1 GCA_008501655.1 Calditrichota bacterium | reverse complement strand
AAAATGCTCATGAGCTTTATACAGCTATCCAAAACTTCAAACAGGGTATTACTTCATCATTTATAGTACAATCGATCGATAAGTCACCGATTGAAAAATCTATAGCTGTCCTGCCTTTTACAAATATGTCGGCTGATGTCGAGAACGAGTATTTTTCCGATGGAGTCACCGATGAGATTATCAACGCACTTGGGCAGTTAAAAAATCTGCGGGTTGCAGCACGGACATCATCATTTTATTACAAAAATAAGCAGGTAGATATCAAAGATGTCGGTGAAAAACTTCAGGTTGATAATATTTTAGAAGGTTCTATACGTAAAGCGGGAAACAAAATCAGAATATCAGCACAGTTGATAAATGTGTCTGACGGGTATAATCTCTGGTCTGAAAAATACGACCATGAGCTTGAAGATATTTTTGAAATTCAGGAAAAGATCGCCAAGGCAATTACAGAAAAGTTAAAAGTAACATTGACCGGCTCAGAAGAGAATACAATTATAAAACCGGGGACCAATAATTTATCAGCCTATGACTTATACCTGAAAGGTAAATTCTATTGGGAACAGCGCGGTAAAAAACTGATAACTGCACTTGAATATTTTACCAAAGCTATCGAACTTGACCCCGGCTTTGCAATGGCCTATGTCGGGTTGTCCGATTCCTATCATATGATGGGGCTTTATGGTATCAAGCATAATGAAGCATGTATGCCTCTTGCTGAAAAGTATGCTAACAAAGCTTTAGAGCTCGATGAATCGCTTGCTGAAGCATATACCTCACTTGGGATGGTAAACATTCTTTATACCCATGATTGGGCTGCTGCGGAAAACGCTTTCCGTAAAACAATCGAATTAAAACCGCATTATCCACAGGCGAGATACTGGTATGCTCTCTGGTATCTCTACCTGCATAAAGAAGATTTACGGGAAGCAAAACTTGAGGCTAAACGTGCTGTTGAGATAGATCCTTTAGCAGTTTTGCCGATTGCACATCAATTGCTCATTTATATGATGGAAGATGAACATGATTTTGTTTTAACTGTTATGGATGAGATAACCAAACGGGATCCGCAGGTATTGAAAACATACTGGTGGATGAAAGGTTATTGTTTGGCTCGTTCCGGGCAATTTAAACGGGCACTCGATATCTGTCAGGATAATCTGAACGTACAAAGCCGTCATCCATGGACAATTGCTTATGGCGGTTATATTTTAGCAAAATGCGGTAAACAGGATAAAGCTCAAGAGCTCTATAATGATTTTCTCGAAGTTCGGAAACAAAATTTCATTTCACCCTACCCTCTGTCAATTATACCGCAGGCACTTGGAGATTTAGATACAGCGATCAAGCATCTTGAGGAAGCTGTTGAGATTAATGACCCGGCTATTCTGCTGACAAAAAAATGGGGAATGTTCGAAGCTCTTCGGGATGATCCGAGATATTATCCGCTTCTGAAAAAAGCAAAGCTAATCTGATTAAATCAGATTAGCTTCGTAGACATTTACCTGAAGTGAAAACTCAGCCTGTTTTGAACGAAATACGATAACGTAGTGGGGAAAGACCGAGTTCGGTTCAATCTGTGCTATTGATTTATTTACTATTGTAGGTGTAGAGATATTAAATCTGTATCCGTAATTCCAAAGGTCGGTTCTTACTTTACCTGTGATCTGATTGACTATTTCGCCCATACCTTCACGTACTTCATCATCGGCTACTTCTGCCTCAGTACAGCTAAGAATTTTCGAAGTAATCAACTGAGCATATTTAAACGGCAAAGAAACAGCAACCTGACCACGAAGATCACCAGTTAATTCTATGGTAGCTGAAACATCACCCGGAAGTTCTTCTGATTTATTATGTAAAGTTGAATATTCCAGTATTTCATCAGCTGCAGCAATGTGTATTACTTTTTTAACTGCATTCACAAATTCACTGACAATCGTTCGATTTACTGAATTATTTGTAGTTTCTGCAGTCACTCTTAGGCCTCTATCAGTTCTTTAATTTTTAAGCTTAAATCCGACATACTAAATGGTTTTACCATATACCCGTTTGCCCCGGCTTTAGTCGCTTTTTGAATATCTTCAGCGATACCTTCAGATGTTGCCATAAGCACGGGAATGTCCTTAAAAGTCTGATCCGCACGAATCGCTATCAGCGCTTCGTATCCATCCATTACCGGCATGTTCCAATCCATAATAACCAACCCGACATCAGAACTATTTTCCTGCAGTTGTTTAAGTGCTTCCTGTCCGTTTTCTGCAAGCAGAGGTTCAAATCCGGTTGTTATGACGACTTTGGAAATTGCTTTTCTCATCATTCCGGAGTCTTCGACTATCAATATTTTCATATATATCCTTGCGTTTGGTTTCTATTGATACTCTCTTTATCGGCTTTTTTGTCTAATTCTTAATTGGAGACAAACATGCCCTTTAAACGATTCTTTAATAAGGAGATACAAAGATGGTTGTAATGGAGCGGTTGTGTGTTCTAAAAGATAACTTACATCATATCATCCGGGTCGACATCAACAGAGATTCGAACTGCTCCCGGAAGCTTGAATTTTGGCTCCAGATTTTCCCAATCAGTCAACATTCTGACAAATTTTATGACCTGATTGGTTTTTACAAAGAGGTGCCGCCGGTATCTTTTCCGAAGAAAATATATCGGACATGGTGCCGGTCCTAACAACTGGACAGAAAGACCGGAATCCGTTACCTGTTTATGTAATTTTTCCCGAAAGATTAGTGCTTCCTTCTCGACCTGTGATTCCTTTTCCGAAGAAAGGGTAAAATTTACAATTCTTGAAAAAGGCGGATAAAAGAGTTCCTCCCTTTCTTTTATCACCCTATTGAAGAAGTTCTGATAATTCTGCTCCGCAGCATCAAGAATAACCGGATTTGTTGGATTAAAAGTTTGGATCAATACTTCTCCCCGCTGTTCTGCCCGGCCGGAACGTCCGGCAACCTGTAAAAGTTTGGAAAACGTTTTTTCAGAAGCTCTGAAATCGGGTAAATCGAGGCTTGAATCGGCAGACAATACACCGACCAAAGTTACTCCCGGCATATCGAGTCCTTTGGTTACCATTTGTGTTCCCAGGAGTAGATTACTTTTTCGTTCAGCAAACTCAGTGAGTATTTCATACGCTTTTTTGCGTCCATCAGCTGCATCAGAGTCGAGCCTCAAAGCTTTGGCACCTTCAAACAATCTTGGAATATTTTCTTCGACCTTTTGGGTACCGACTCCACTGAAGAAAAAAGAATCATGGGAACAGTTCGGACAGGTATCAAATGGTTCAACAAAGTAACCGCATTGATGGCAGACCAGATTATTTCTTTTTTTATGATATGTCAGATAGACCTGACAATTAGGACATTTGGCAACATGACCGCAGGAAATACATTTCATCTGAGGGGAATGTCCTCTCCGGTTCAGAAAAAGAATGACCTGCTGATTATTTTTCAATCTCTCGTCGACATCTTTTTTAAGTGTATATGAAATATACGGCAGATCCCCCCGAAGCCTGTCGGTACGCATATCAACAATTCTCACAGTTGGAAGAACGGCGTTTCCCGGCCGATCGGTCAACTCAAGAAGTTCATATCGTCCGGTTTGGGCATTCTGGTAAGATTCAACCGATGGCGAGGCTGACCCCAGTAGTACCGGTATATTATTTATTTTAGCACGCATAATCGCTGAATCCCGGCCATGAAACCTTGGAGCGGGGTCATCCTGCTTATAAGAGCTGTCATGTTCCTCATCAACGATGATAAGTCCGACATCCTGAAGAGGTGCAAACAAAGCTGACCTCGGACCAACAACGATTTTATATTTATTCTGTCTGATTCCATTCCAGCTGTCAAGACGTTCCCGTTCTGTCATGGCTGAATGAATCACCGTAACTTCATCCTTGAAAAATCCCCGAAAATAGGCGAGAGTTGTCGAAGTCAAGGCAATCTCCGGAGTCAGAACAAGTACAGTCTTTCCTTTATTTAATACTTCCCGGCAGATATGACAGTAGACTAAAGTCTTCCCGGACCCGGTCACCCCATGAAGTAGAGAAGTTGAAAATGATTGTGATAATGTATTTCGAAATTTTTCATAAATAGTCTGCTGATTTTTTGTTAATGTCAGTTTATCGATATCTTTTTTTGCTTTAATAAAATCAAGTGGGATCCCGGAGAAATCAGCTTTGACAACTTCTAAAATTTCATTCTGAACTGCTTTATTCAGTTGATAGTCAGTCCATCCCTCTGAAATAAGCTCAGCACGGGTTTTCTGTTCGGTAAATTTTTGCGGTTGAAACTGTTTGCCTTCGTAAAAATCATCAAAATTTTCAAAATCGGAGACTTTATAACCGACTACCGCCTGTCTTTTACTCAGAGGATCATCTGTCCATTTTTCTATAACGATTTGATCTTTGAGAAGCCGGGAGATAAGTTTTGCGTCTCTGTTATTTAGTTTCGATATAAGTTGCGGGGATAGTTTAAACAGCGGTTTATAATATTCTTTTGCGAATTCCGGAATGTCTGAACTGTATTCATTCCAATATAAGTTGCTTGATTTGTTTTTTTTTAACACTGCCGGTAGTGCGGAGAATAATGTATCGGCAAGATTGGCAAAATAATAATCCGATATCCAGCTGCAGAGTTTGAATAATTCATCAGTAAAATAAGAATGCTCATCGAGTATTTTTTTTATCGGTTTATAATTTATCCCTTTTTGAAAAGATGATTCACCGGCATAAAACCCGATGAGCCGTGTATTCCCAAACGGCACAACAATCCTCTGACCGAGCTCAAAATGAGAAGTCGGTTTGTCTGTTGTGTAAGTAAAAGTTTTTTTCAGAGGTCCGCTTACAGCGACTTTAATATATCTTGTCATAAACAAATAAAGCGGCAGACTTCTCTGCCGCTTTTAACTCGTATAAATTATATGTTCTTATAATGATTTTACTTTTTTCTCTGCTGCAGCTTTATCAGCGGTACGTCCAAGTTCACTGTATAAATCGACTAACTGCTCCCATACTGCTTTATTATCCGGTGTTAATTCAACTGTTTTTTCATATGCAGAGGTTGCATCTTCAAAGTTTTTTAACTGAATGTAACAGTCACCTAAAGATGTCCAGAAATCCGGAACTGATGGTTTCAGTTCTGCTAATTTTTTAAAGGCACGGGATGATTTTTCAAAATCACCTTTAATATATGTATAGGTACCGAACAACTCATTGACCATTGCGTCATCAGGATTAGATTCAAGAGCCTTTTCAAAATAAGTAATTGCTGAATCAATACCTTGATTTTTTAACTCAGACCATATTTCTTTTTCAGTCGGATTTTCAGCATAAAAAGCGGCTGAATCATTTGCATCGCGGGAAATCTGACCAAAATAAAGGCCCAGTGATTTTAAAGCATCAAAATTGTCAGGAGCAACCGTTAAGATTCTTTGGTTAATTGCATAAGCTGAATCATACATTTGATTATTGTTATAACAGATAACAAGATTACTCATTGTCAATGTATCTTCCGGACGTAAATCAATATATTCTTTCATATACGGAATCGGGGATTTATAATCGCCCATATTGATATAGCTGTAAGCAATCTGTATCAATGCGGTTGCTTTATCTGATGTATATGGAAGACCTTTGTCACGCCATTCGATAGCTTTTTCGTAGTCACCTGCCTTTTCAAATAAAAGACCTAAACCGGCATATGTCTCTTCTTTCGCACTATCTAAAATCAGACAGAGTTCAAAGTTTGTTGCAGCAGAATCAACATTGAGCTGAATATCGTTTTTAAATCTTTCAATAATCGCTGTATCAACTTCATTTGAAATATCTTCATTCAGCGAGGTAATCGTTTTCATCTGTTCAACAGCAGAGTTGTAGAATTCACGCCAGTACTTTACTGCGATAGAGTCTGATTTTTCAATAAACTCATCACAATCCTTTTTGTACTTTTTCTTCACATCTTTATTCTCTTTGTCACAGCAGAAATGCAGTGAGTCAGTGAACAATTGAAATCGTTCTACATGCGGTTTTTTCTCTGCCGGTGAAGGTGCACGGTCGATATAATCTACCTCGATCTGCCCCATCCAGAAAATACCTTCTGCATGTGGTCCATAGTTCAAAAAGAGTGAATCCAGAAGAATTATAGCATTCTGATACCGTTCCAAATCACCGGAAAGAATCTCGATTTTCGCTGATTTGATATAAGCTCCTACCGGGAGTTTTCGGGCATCAGCCTGAGAACCGATAATGAACAGTAATGCTAAAGCGGTTATAGTTATAGATTTCCAAAATTTCAAAATAAACTCCTTACGTCTAAATTATCTCCAAATCAGTCAGGAATCTAAGACATCTGGCAGGCATTGTCAACTTACTTTCGCCTATCGAAACGTATACCTGACTGTAAATGTGATAGTTTTTGAGCCGGATTTTTCTATTTTCTGTTTACAAATTATTGTTTGTGCATCTTTTTTCTCATATTCAAAATCTGCCTGTGTAATCTCCCAGTAACCGTATAATTTCTTTTCGATCTCCACAGTGACAGGGCTATCTTTTCTATTGTTTAAAGTAATTTCAATCTGCTGCTCTTCTACTTTATTTGAAACTCTGTTCTGACTCAGCATTTTATACTCCGCGGTAATATCAAAGGCTGTTCCGACCTGAACAGTTACTTTTTCATCTTTCGGCGTATGCTTGATTCTATCTTCACCTAACAAAATCTTTGAGCCGTCTGTATCAGCTTTAAATAGTCTGACTCTACCGGCTGGAAGCGGCATACCAAGTCCGGTTTTTTCTGAATTAACAAATTTTAAAGCAACATCTACTTTTTCAGGATTTGAATCAGGACGATACAGGAAAACTTTTTCGACAGTAGCAGTTGAGGGTTCGAAAAGAGAAATCTGTTTGTTTTCTTTATTGGCGACTGTAGCTTTCCGGGGCAGAGTGTACATATGGTATTCGAAAAATGATTTTTCTTCAAACCCGGCCTGATCAGCTTCGGCAAGAGACATAGTTTTTACATACCCACGACCACCTCTGATCTCAGGTTGTGCTCTGTGAATGTCACCAGCGATTAATTTTAAAGTAGCGTTGTCATATGTTTTTCCAGACTGGTTATTAATTGACGCCCAACCGTTTAAAGAAAGCTTGGTATCATCTTCATTAAGCAGTCCGACATACTCAGCAGTCCAGTTCATACCGCTGGTTTGATAGCTGATATTTCCATCTGCATTTCCTTCAAAATCAGAGCTGTATTTCCAGAACAGAGTCGGTTTGGTAATAAGACCATCGGGAAGGACCGGAAAGTTGACTTCAGAAATTTTAGAAAGCTGCACTATTTTAATTCTACCGGAATCTTCCTGTAGCGTTATAGCTCCACCGCCTGCAGTCAACAAAATCCCTTTAAATACATTCCCTTCCTCTGTGACAAGCTCGATCTCTTTATCAATATATTTGAGATACATCTGGTCTGGAGAGACCAAATCAAACGCATAGTTCTGCTCAAGAATCGCTATTTTGTTATTGCCGGCAAGTTCAAATCGTACTGATGCCGGATCGATCAGGGCGGGTACATCCTGAATCTCAATCTGATTGGTACCTTTTTTAAAATTCAATTGTCTGTTTTCAGAAACAACCCCGATATTGGAATTGTAGATAGTCACTGCAATATCATCTGCATAAGCGAGTGAACTAATCATTATTGTTAAAACAAGGACGTATTGCAAAATCTTCATTTTTTACCTCCGATAGTTATACAATTTTACTTAACAGTCGAAACTGACAATATGAAAGTATCGCCATAAATCGATGGCTAAGTTCCTACATCTGTTACAATTAAGTTTGTTTTTTCTTCCCAAAAAAGTTTTAAATTTTTGGAACAAAAGAAGATACAGTCTGATCAATCCTGCTTTTTATCTCATCTGCTGACGGAAGCAGTTCATTTTCCGTAAATGTGCCGTTTTTTGTATCTATGCGGTCAAAAATCTGACTATACA
>QQUK01000212.1 GCA_008501655.1 Calditrichota bacterium | reverse complement strand
CATCGTTTTTTTGCCTTCAATGCGGTATGGTTCTTTGAGAGTGGAAACAGCAAAAAAGCCTTCGGACTTTACAAGTTGTGCAGCTCGTTCCCCTGCATCCTTAATGGAGCCGTCAACTTTTTCAATGTCAGCACCATGGTAGGCAGTATCAACAGCAAATGCATCGGGGGTAGATTTTGGCATGATGACTTTGCATTTGATTTTAGCGCGGGAACAGTATGCAGCAAGAGCAGAGCCTGCATTTCCGGCTGTAGGTATTATAATCTTCTCGACTTCAAGTTCTTTTGCTTTGGATACAGCCATGGCAAGTCCGCGGGCTTTGAAAGAACCGGTCGGGTTGACCGATTCATCTTTTATATATAATTGGTCATTGCCGTATTTGTCGGAGAGATTTATGCAGAGTTGAAGAGGAGTCATTCCTTCGCCAAGGGTGATGGTATTTTCTCTGGAAACAACCGGTAATACTTCGAGATACCGCCACATCGAGTTGACCCGCATTGACAGGGAAGCAGGTGTCAGAGTTTGTTTAGCTTTTTCGTAATCGTAATCAACAAGTAATGGTTTGCCGCACTCGCACAGATTGATACAATCTGTATGTTTATAACTGTTATTACATAAAGGACAGTATAGATTTTTTATTGCACTTTTTATCATGCTGTCAATCTATGCTCTGTAGAACGAAAGTCAAATTAATAAAAAAGGGGCTAAGCGAAATTCTGACCCTTTGAAAAACTTAAATTATATTATTAAATCTGAGTTGATTTTTATCGATTACCTATGTTTATTTCGGCTCATTATGAGGTACTCATCATTATTTTTATTGATTCCGGTTATCTTTTGGGGATTGTCATATATCGCTATCAAAATAGTGTTATCTGAACTTGACCCGGTTGAAATGATTTCAATCCGATTTTTACTTGGAGCTCCTACATTATACCTGGTCTTAAAATTCAAAAAGATTCACTTATTCCCAGTCCAACAGTTTTGGAAACTGATAATCGGAGGGTTATTGATTTATATACATTTTTGGGTTATGGCAGTTGGTATGATTGAAACAACAGCTTCAAATACAGCCTGGATTCTGACAACAGCTCCTATATTTATTGCGATATTAGGATGGATGTTTCTATCTGAAACATTTAAGATTATTCAATGGGTTGGATTATTGATAGCTGCTATAGGTGTTCTGTTTTTAACCGCTAATGGTTCTCTTGATAATCTTGCCTGGATAAAATCACGGGGTGATATAATTGTTCTTGGTTCCTGTGTAACCTGGGCGATTTATACTATCTGGGTGAGGAAAATTACAGCCCATACCCATCCTTTGACTGCAACTTTCTGGATGACTACAATTGCCGGATTAATCTTTATCCCTTATACCTTTTTGACTACTGATGCAGTTAAATTTACTTCACTGCAGAATTCTACTATAATAAGTCTGATATTTTTGGGAGTTTTTTGTCTGGCTATTGCTTTCTGGCTTTGGTCGGAAGGTTTAAAAAGATTGAAGGCTGCTGAAGTCGGGATATATCTGTATATAGAACCACTTATTACAATGATAGGAGCATGGATTATTCTTTCAGAATCAATAACGGTATGGCTCATTATAGGTGCAATACTCATATCGATAGGAGTTGTTGTTGCTGAAAAGTATGGGAAGGTCAAAGTTGCGGAGCATGATGTCTGATGCGAGAACGGATCCTACTGCTGCTTGCTGTGATATTCTGGGGAACATCGTTTGTTTTTACTAAAATCGTTTTGGATTATGTCACCCCGATTGAGTTGATGGGATTGCGGTTTTTGATGGGGGTTCCGTTTCTCTATGTAATCATTCTAAAAAAGAAACTACCTTTTAATATTGAAAAAAAAGATTATAAAAAATTTCTTTTAGGTGCTGCAATAATTACTTCACATTTTTTTATTCAGATAACCGGATTGAAATATACATCGGCAACAAATACCGGATGGATAATTTCTGTGACACCTCTGGTTCTTGCGGTTCTTTCCTATTTTATATTAAAAGAAAAAATCGGAAGAAACGGTGTTATTGGAATCATTATAGCAACTCTGGGGATAATACTTTTAGTATCCAAGGGTGATATAACAAATCTTGACTGGTTATCATCAGTCGGTGATTGGCTGGTTCTGATATCGGCCCATACCTGGGCTTTGTATACGGTGGCGACAAGGGATATATCAAGAAAGTATCGTCCGCTTATCGTAACATTTTCGATTTTACTTCCTTCAGCAATTATAACGATAGGTTACATGCTTTTTACTTCGGACTGGACAAAGTTTGTGAATCTGCCGACTGAACCGGTAGTCGCTTTATTGATTCTTGGTTTTCTCTCAATGGGAGCAGCACAATGGTTCTGGCAGGAAGGTGTTGCCCAATTTGGAGCTGCTAAAGCCGGGTTTTTTCTTTATCTGGAACCTTTGGCGACGACATGTTTGGCGGTTCCATATTTGCATGAACAGTTTGGACTGTTTACCGCTATCGGCGGGTTGATGGTGCTTGGCGGGGTTTATATCGCTGAGAAAAAAATACAAAAAAAATAGAAAAAGATGGTTGTTTATCACAATAATCACTTTTTTATGTGTAAACATAGTTACGCTAAAGAACATTTTCTATCAACGGCTAATTCTTATCTTGGGTTACCATATAAATGGGGTGGGGATGACCCTTCCGGATTTGACTGTTCCGGTTTTGTCCTTGAATGCCTCAAAACAATCGGTTTAATAAAAGAGACCGATGATTTTACTGCAGATGCGCTGATGAAATATCTGCTGGCACATTCTTCAATAAATCAATTTCCAATCAAAAGAACAGAGTATCCCGAGAGAGGAACTTTGTTGTTTTATCTAAACAAGAGAAAACAAGCGTCCCATGTTGTCATCTGTCTGGATGAATTTTATCAAATCGGAGCATCGGGAGGGAGTTTAGAAATCAAATCAAATGAGCAAGCCTGGTTACAAAATGCATATATCAAAATACGTCCTATATTCGTAAAACCGGATTATTCCTGTACTATCTCTGTATTTTAACTCTCAGTAATATTTAGAGGGCTCCGATAATTGAAATGGAACCGAAACAACGTATATATTGTTGTAAATAAATGAATAATTGACAAATTGGTAAATCACTGTATTTTACTATGTATCAATATACTACACATTAAAGATACCCCTTTTGGAGGAACAACATCTTGCAGTTCAGACAATTCTCACGTACACGAATGCTGCTTTTATCGATTATCGCAGTTTTTTCTCTCTTTGTATTGATTTCCACCGCCACCGCAATGCCATTAAAACCGGAAATAGTTGAACAATTGAAAGAATCCGGCCAACTTGAGGTTCTTCAGGAGAGACTTGCTCAGGCAAAGGCTCGAGGAGTCTGTCAGCCGTTTGAGCATCAAAATGCCAAACATCCCGGTCAGTATGCTTTATCATTTGACCCTGAAGTAGCCGATACTTTTCGGGTGGTGGTAATCCTCGCTGATTTTGCTGATAATCAGGCTGAAGGCGGACAAGTGTTCGGGTCGGTAGCTGATTTTGAACATCTGCTTTTTTCTTTTGACTCAACCGATGGTCATTATTCTATGACTGAGTTTTATATGGATAACTCGTATGGTAATTTTTATATAGATGGAATTGTTGTCGGCTGGTACCAGTTACCGCAGACCTACGCATATTATGTAGACGGTCAAAATGGTTTTGGTTCTTATCCCACCAATGCCCAGAGAATGGCTGAAGACGCTATTAATCTTGCTGATCCAGCTGTAGATTATTCCCAGTTTGATAATGATAACAACGGCTGGTGTGACGGGGTGTTCGTAGTTCATGCCGGACCCGGAGCTGAATCGACATCATCAGATAATCATATATGGTCACATGCATGGAGCACATCTTTTACCATGAATCTTGATGGTATCAATATTCAAAGTTATACCACAGAACCAGAAGAGCTAAGTGGTCAATTAATAACACAAGGTGTTTACTCTCATGAATACGGGCACTTTTTAGGTCTTCCTGATTTATATGATACAGATTATTCATCATCCGGCATCGGGGACTGGTCTCTGATGGCTGGAGGCAGCTGGAATGCCGGCGGTCGTCATCCGGCATTTATGGATGCATGGTGCAAAAAAGAACTTGGTTTTGTTATTCCGATAAATGTTACTTCGAATCTAATTCAGGAAGAGATTCCTACCAGTTTGTACAATCCGGTTGTCTATCGGCTTTGGGAAAACGGCTCAACCGGAAATGAATATTTCCTTGTTGAAAACAGACAAAAAAGTGGAAACGATTATGGTATCCCGGGTTCAGGACTTTTGATATATCACATCAATGAAAACAATTCCGGAAACTGGAATGAACCAAATTACCTTGTCGGTATCGAACAGGCTGATAATGAGATGGATTTAGAAGCTGGAAGTAATCAAGGGGATGGCAACGATGTCTGGTCTACCTCTACAAAAACTGAATTTTCTGATCTTTCAATGCCGAACTCAAACCGGCAGAGCGGTACTAAAACAAAAGTTGCCGTTTGGGATATCTCAGCAAACGATTCTCTGATGTATGCCAATTTAGATATAAACTATTCAGCGCCTCGTTTTAATATCATTTCTTCGAGTTTCTCCGATGCTGACTTTGGAAACAATAACGGTGTGATTGAGATTGGTGAGACGATTACTTTTTCTTTTTCCGTGAACAATCTCTGGCTGACTTCAACTAATGTTACCGGTACAATGTTCTCGGATAATCCTGATTTTATTTTTACGACACCATCTGTAAACATTGGTACAGTTAATGGGGAAGGGGGAAGCGGTTCCAATAGCGGTTTACCGATTGTTTTTGATGTTCCCCTTACATTTGACCCCTGTATAGATTCATTTTATCTTAATATAACTTCGGACAATCCACTTGGAGACAAAACTTTCGGTTTTGAATTACATGTTGGTTCTCCTGAAGTTGTTGTTATTGATGATGACAATGGGGATGCCTGGGAGCTGCATATAACCGATGCATTGACAAATTTAAGAATTCCGTATGAAGTATACGATAAATCTCAGTTCGGTTCTCCTCCGATTTCATATCTTGATAAGTTTAACATTATCATCTGGCTTACCGGATCCGACAGGACTGGAATATTTACTGCCTCCGACGTTACTGCGATGGCTGATTTTATGGATAAAGGGAAAAATATTTATCTGAATGGTCAGTCTGCCGCTCAGGATTTGGCAACACTGGATCAAACATTTTTCAATAGTTATTTTAAAGCTGATTATGATTCTGACCTGCTGTTTCCGTTGTTAACCGGACAACCCGGAACAAAAATCGGTGACGGTATTAATCTCCGTTATAATTCAGGAACAAACCAGACTTCACCGGAAAGAATGTCACTCGCCGGTGGTGGAGGAGTCTCGGAGTTTGAACTTCAGGTCGGCGGTTCTGTTGGAATCAGTTACGAAGGTTCTTACCGTTCATTTTTTACATCTTTTGGCTTTGAAGGTGTTTCTAACATATTTGAGTCATCAGGATTTGCTTCTCAGGATACACTACTTGCAAGAGTTTTGAAGTTTTTTGATTATGGTGATGTTAACAAATTTTCTAATCCGTATGTTGATACCATTCAGCTCCCGAATGAAAATATTGATGCAGTAGTAAGTACGACACCGGTATTCAATTGGAGTTATTCAGATACTACCGGCAGTACACAGACCTTATATCAGGTACAGGTTGGTACCGGCGATTTCTGTTTTAATGCAAGCGATATGTGGGATTCTGGTGTGTTAAGCGGCACTTTAGATTCGGTTGTTTATTCAGGAATGCCGCTTGAAGATGGTGTTACCTATTTTGTCCGTTCAAGAGTTTATAATGGCACCAACTGGTCAAAGTGGCGACGGATTCCATTTACAATGAACGCTGCTCCGACTCCGGGATTGATACTCGGTCCGGATGATTATGCATTAGCGTTAACAGCTCAACCGACTTTAACGGTGGATAACGGGATTGATGTCAATGGTGATCCGTTGACCTATGGTTTTGATGTTGCCACTGATGATGCATTTACAAATATAGTTGCATCAATAACTGGAGTGGCAGAAGGAGCTGGAACAACTTCATGGATGGTCGATACACCGCTTTCGGATAACATCCTTTATTTCTGGAGAGCTTCTGTCAGTGATCCGTACGAATCAGGCGGATATTCAGATTCCGGATTTTTTGCTGTTAACGCACTTAATAATCCGCCAAATCCATTTGGATTAAATATTCCGGAAGATAGTGCTGCAAATGTGGGAATAATGCCTTTGCTGGCATGGGAAGATGGCAATGATGATGATTTTTATGACCAACGTAATTGGACTCTTGTCTATTCGACCGATGAGACTTTCACGATTAGCACATCTGTTGATGTCGGGTCGGATACGATGTATACATTTGCATTACCACTTGACGATAATACCGTTTACTACTGGAAAGTGTATGTAAAAGATTTAGCAGGTGATTCCACCGAATCAAATCAAACACGTTTGTTTAATACCGGTTCATTCGGCTGTTGTCAGAACTTCCGTGGGAATGTTGACAATGATGCCGGAGACACGATTGATATAGCTGATATAGTATATCTGGTTGCGCATATGTTCTCAGGAGGTCCGGCTCCAGTCTGTTTTGAGGAAGCTGATATAGAACCGGATGCAGTGCTTGATATTGGAGACCTTGTTTTTCTTGTAGCTTATTCATTCTCCGGAGGTCCGCCACCGGCAAGTTGTCCCTAAAATTCAAGATTAAATATGATATTAAAAAAAGCCCGCATCACGCGGGCTTTTTTATTATCTATGAAAAATCATATCATTCCATTGTGCGAAGCACCCGCATCAATTCCCCTTCAGTCTGCATCGACAGAAGTTCTTCGCGGAAAGAATCGTATTGAAGCATCTCAGCAAGAGATTTGTATACTTTCAGGTAGAAGTCATCATCGTAGGGAGGGGCTGCCATAATAAAGAAAAGATGTGCCGGTTGATTATCAAGAGAATCAAAATAATAACCTTGGGAAGAACGAGCAAAAGCGATAGAAAATTCTTTTGCCTGCATCGAGCGAACATGGGGTATTGCAATGCCGTGACCGATGCCGGTAGTAGCTTTCCGCTCCCGATGGATATAATCATTTAACAGTTTCGTGCGGTTGCCTATCCGAACACCCGATTCAAGGAGTGTGACGAGTTCATCTAGAACATTCTCTTTGATATTTTGCTGCCACTTTGATTCGGATTGCTCTTCACCAAGCGGTTCGACAACGGTAGTCATCTCAAGTTTAACTAAATCTTCTCTAAAATAGCGTGCTAAATTCATAATTGTAATATCGACATCTTTATCTAAAAATTTTAGCCTCTAATGTGTGAAAGATTTCTAAAAATGTCAAGTTCTCTGCGCTTTGCATGAAATATTTGATCTTTCACATTCTGTTCGCATTGGATTGTATTCAAAATAGAATTTTGATTTTTATACTTTGAACTTTTAAGAATGAAAATTATTTCATTTCGGAAATTTTATATCATAGAATTATAGAAAAGTTCGATTTTTGATAATTTTAATCCAGGAGTAGAAATTTCTTCATTTTCTTGAGTAACATGTTGCTATATAAGTGTTTATCATTTGTTTTGGTTTCTTGACATATCAGAATATATAGTATACCTTGATAAATTATGGTATTCTGTTCTGTTTGGTAAAACCGTCAGTCTGCCGATATATATAAACTACAAATAGTTAGAGAGGAAGTAGTGCCGAAATTTTCAGAATTGAAACGAACTCATACCTGCGGAGAGCTCCGCGAAACCGATATCGGAAATAAAGTTAAACTGAATGGCTGGGTTAACTCTTACAGAAATTTAGGTGGAGTTCTTTTTATAGATTTGCGCGACAGATATGGTAAAACACAAATTGTTGTCGATCCGGAAGCTGTCAGTAAAGAGATACTTGAAGAAGCGAATAAAGCACGACATGAATTTGTCATAGCTGTTTCAGGTGAAGTAATCGGACGTCCGGATGGCATGAAAAATAAAACTATGCCTACCGGAGATA
>QQUK01000171.1 GCA_008501655.1 Calditrichota bacterium | reverse complement strand
ACCGATTGTCCCGTTTGCATCGCCTGTTACGGCACTTAAGTCGGTAATCGTTGCAGGCGGGGTCATGTCGATGGTTGTTGTGTTGACGACATTGGAAAGTCCTGACCAATTGGGGACTTCATCGGCCGTCCGGATGGCAAAATAGTAGGTTGTTTCTTGATCCAAACCGTTTACCGTGAATGTTTCAGTTGCACCTGAACTTTGTGGTGTCGGTTCACCGGATACCTCAATTGCTGAGTTCCAGTTTGCCATTGATATCGGATTCGTTGAGTACCGGATATCATAGGTTGAAGCCTGACCGGTAGTCCCGTCATCACCCGGTGCTGTCCAGCTGATCTCTACAGAGTTATCACCTGTTGAGGTAACCAGTAAGTCAGGAATAGATGCGGGGGCTACAGATTCAGCAGTTGTTGATTTTGTAATGACATTTGATAGTCCTGACCAGTTCATAGCTTCATCAGCTGCTTTAATAGCGATGTAGTATGTTGTGTTTTCTTGTAGTCCTTGAATATCAAATGATTCAGCTGCACCAGCCATCTGTGGTGTTGGTTCGTTGTTTACCTGTGTTGCAAAATCCCAGTTAGCATCGTTAATCATTGATGTCGAGTATCTTATGTCATAGTAAGATGCCTGACCGGTTGAACCGTCATCCCCCGGGGCGGTCCAATTCAACGTAACAGTTTCGGATTGTGCGAACAGACTTGTTGGAATAACAAGAGCAATCGCCATGAGCAGGATTGGTAAGACAGATGATAATCTGGCTTTTGATGTAATGTCTGTTTTGTTCACTAATACCTCCAAGTTTACCTTTTTCAACTCGAGTAAATCTAATTGCAAGTGCCGTTCCAAAACGGAACAATACTTACAAGTAGATGCAGTACAGAGGATTACGGCTGTTTAGATTGGAGGTTGAACACTCTATTTTTTCAAAAACCAGTTCAATAGTTGAACAGAAACCAATAAATGAACAGAGACCGGAATTAACCGTAATTCTCTTGGGTCTTTGGTTCTTTTCGATTTAGTTTTTTACTCAAAATGAGTGTAAAAATTGATTAGCAAATTATCCGATAACTGCGATTTTACCTTTATAAGTGACGCCTTCAGATGTAACGTACCAGAGATATGTCTGACCGATTGCGACAGTACCGCCGGCTTCGTTTTTACCGTTCCATTGGAAAGAACCGGAGATGTCCGATTTTAAAAGAACTGTTTCACCTGAAATTGTTGTAATCAACAGATCCGAGGATGCTGAGGGAAGATCAAAAGTCACTAAAGTCCCTGCTGAAAAATCTATCGGGTTAGGATATGCTTTTGGTTCATAGTTTGCAGCTGCGGTAGCTAAAATTGAAAAGGATGCTACTTGTGAATATGGGTTACTGTTGACCCGTACCCGCCAGAAGTAAGTCTGCCCCTGGCTGAGGTCCTGATCAACCTGCCATGCTGTGTAATTTGAATTACTTTCCGTTACAGCACCTGATGTTGAAATCATATTTGAGAATGATGCATCAGATGCAAGTTCGAAAAAATAGTTGTTTGTACCAGCTGCTAAAATATTTAGGGCTGAAAGGGTTGGCTGGGTGGAAGATACTGATGCTCCTGCCGGAGGAACCATCCCCTGAGAAATATACATATCGGTTGAATCTTCACCGCCGCTGCCTAAGTCAACATAAGCTTCGGCAGAGACGATATTTGAAATACCGGAGCTGTTGTCGGAGTAGTCAACTGTTTTCAAGGCAACATAGTAGAGTGCTCCCGGCGTTAAGCCTGAGAGCACCATATTTTGATTGGCACCGCCGACAACCGGAGTCGGAGGATTAGCTGCAGATGTAGCAGCGTCGAACGAACCGGCATCAAAGGGTGACTGGGAATATTTTACAATATAATGAGAAGCTGTTCCGTTGGCACCATCATCACCAGGAGCAACCCAGCTTAAGTTGATAGAACCTTCAGCTGTACCTGGAACTGCTGATAAATCATCGACATCAGCTGGAGGTATAGAGTCAATTTCACCAGCTGTATTAGATAGGGTGCATACTTTCATTGTTGGAACGGAAGCATTGATGATAAGGTCAGTTGTATAAATATCGGAACCTTTTTCTACTACTAATGAGAAGTTATTGTAACTTGTCGAGTCGGTACTTGTTCTGGATTCAAACCAATAGGTTACCGGACCGGCAGCAACACCCGCAGAGTTTGTCTGAGTATTCATTACGACGTTGCCGTAATTGTTGATTATTGAGACATTAGCATTTTCAACAGCAAAATTGTTACTACCGCGGACTAATACCTGAATAGTTTTCTGGAGGGTGATATCTTCAGTACCGCTGTTTGCAAAGTGAATGTCAGTATCAGAAGCTCCGTCGATATAGGTAACATCTTTAGCGACATTACCGGCACAATCGAAATTGTTGCTTAAATGTCCAAGATGGTATGTTTTCGGTGAAACGGTGAGTGATTCAAATCCAACTGTATCACCTTCGATCACCTGACCGTGAGACTGTCCGTTGAAATCACCAAATTTATAGATATTACCGGAAGATTTAATATTGTTATACTCTGTAAAATAAAGAGAGTCATAATCAATAGCATCATAGGTGATAGCACTACTTTCAACCCCGTTTTGGGTTGCAACTGAACGCATTGTATTATGACGCATAATAACTTTTGTTGCCCCCGGAGTACCACCAGAGAACCGAACTAAATGTACAAGCAGACCGGTATGATCGGTGGCGGCGTTATTATCACCAGTACCGATAAATGTATTCGAATCAATAGTAATATAACCAGGACCGTAACGGGCACGTAAAGCGTGAAGGGGCAGTCCGTCACCGTATTCGACATTCGGGCCTTCGTGAACATCGACATAGTTCTTGCGGACTATGATCGGATTACTTGGGGTACCGTCAGCACCTTCTAGCAAAATACCACGGTTACCGCCGTACTGAGTACCGGATGTAATGGTATTGTTGTAGATAGTAGCTCCCGGAGCAAGTCCCGAGCAGGCTATTCCGTACGGATTTGATGTAGAGTAACAGGTACCGGAATACGTTGGGTACATATCGTTTCTTGCATCAGTCATAATATTATTGTTCTGTAAGTAAACTAAACCACCGATTTGACCGGAACGGCCATGAATCACAAGACCGGCATGAGGTCCACCGTTAATGGTGACGCCGTCAACGAGATAGTGGTAAGAGCCGCCTGCGGAAGTCATATCAGCAAGACGTAAATCGGCAAGATGAATAACCGGTGCATCAAAGTTACAGCGACTGTTAAATGCTGTTACTTCAGACCGGTAGGTACCGCCCAGAATCTGATTGTTATAAACAAAAGGTCCGCCGGAAACGAATGCTTTTCCGTTATACCCGCGTACGATAGCGTTGACATCTTCAACAATGATATCATGTCCGGTAGTGATATTGACACATCTGTTTCCGCTTGCTGTTGCATTTGACGGTTCGTGTAATATGTTACCGCCGATAATTTTTACATTGTATGGGATGTTTCCACTCGCACCGGAGACTCTGACACCGTAATTACCGTCACCGCCGGCTGTACCAAATGCGATAGTGCTTCCTCGTAAATCGAGTACAACATCGTTTATAGGATAGCCGTAGGTAGACTGTAAATGAATACCTGAAGTTGCTGAAGTCAATCTGGATGAGCCGAGAACAATTGTATCAGCCTGGGATGTCATCATGCTCCCTGAAAAAGTATAGGGGAGAGAGTTGACAACGTGGGTGGTAGAGAAAGAAGACGCCGCGATCACAAGTAGTGTAAGCAGAAGCGTAATTGTCTTTTTCATCTATATTTCCTTTCGATTTATTACCGATCTTATATTTTCTATTTATATCGGCAAAATTATCAAATTATTGTCCTATTACAACTTAAAAAATAATAGAAACAAATTTGCTGCCGAATAGACACAAATTATAAGATGTTGATATGTAAGAGTTTTACCTCTGTTTTATTTCCATTCCCAAAAGATCTGCTGTTTATTTTTTGATATTCCTGTCTAAAGATTAAACAGCATATTTATTTTTATTATACAAACTTAGAGCCAATCGGTGTCAGCTAGTGATATATAACAGTCTGTAAAATTAATCTGTTGTAAATTTCCTTGAGTCGGATAAATAATAATTGCGTGGTTTGTCTTTCTTTTTATAAATCCTATGTTTTTTAAAGCTTCACGGCAATACGTATTATTTGACAGTTGAACATGAATTGCAGAATATGATTTTTTTATACAATAATCAACAAATAAAGAGAGTGCGGAGCAGATTTTTTCATCAATTGGATTTATTATTAAATCTACGATTTCCGCGCTGTTATTGTTTGTTTTATAAGCTATATATCCATCCTCATTACCGTTTGAAAAGAACCGTAAGAGCTGATAGTTCTTTTTAGGAATCCGGCAGAACCGCCAATCAATAAGTTCAGAGTCCCGGTAAACCATTATCTTGTTTTTTTGATGGATCTTTGTCAAGATATTGTCATAGGAAAAGAAATCTGAACTATTTAATTCAAGAGAATCATCAGGACGGTTGTATTTCGAGCGGTGAAAAGAGTTATATAAAAAGAGTGCCGGGGTTAAGAGTGTGCCTGCTTTGCTTTTTGTAATCGCTTTAGCAGTAAGAGGTAAAGAGAATGTTACAAATTCTCCCAGTTCGATCCATCCGGCTTTTACCAGAGAACCGCGGGAGTTGTTGTTGGGGAAGCCAATGAGATATTCATATTTGTCGGATACTTTTGGAAAGACATCCGCAACAAGTCTGTTAAAGACTCTTTTCCCTCTGAAATCGGGATGGACCATCCCGTCTATAGCTTGTGCAACTTTTGCAATTTTATCATTGATGACCATTTTCATTGGTATAAACGCATAAGTACCAACAACATTACCGGACTCATCGTCAACCGCACCAAAAATATCAGCGATACCATTGGGGTTTTTGGTGTAGAGCCATTCAAATTTATCGAGGTCCTTACCAGGGTACACAATCTTGTAAAGATCTATTACTTTTTCATAGGAGTCTAACTGAACGACTGAGATGCTCATGAAGCGCTCCCTGATTTGATAGATTCATAGATACCGGCGAGGTGCAGTTTAAACTGCCAAAGTTTTGTATCATTTCCGACAGGAATTCGCTTCAGTTGATAGTGATCATCGTCATACGGACTCAGACCTTCAATTGTAGAAATGGCAGCATCAAAATGATTCTGTGCAGTCGCAATCGCTTTTTGGTTATAGTCTTGCGGGCGGCCGTTCGGATAAGCAAAAAGAGTTATTTTCCTGTTCAGCTTTTGTTCCAGAATCATTTTACTGCCGATAATCTCTTCATCAATTTCAGTCGCCTCAATCTGTGATAAAATAGGGTGATTGACTGTGTGTGCTCCGATAGTGATAAGGGGGTCTGCAGAAATTTTCTGTACTTCTTCCCAGGTCATGCTTGAACAGACCGGGTGAGAATGGTCGATTTCAGAAACTTTGAGTTTATTTTTTAAATTTGTAATATATCGTTCTTTTTCTTCGGATGATTTTGATTTGAGAAAAGCTGTTATCTGTTCTTTCAAGCATATTTTCTCATCGAGAGTATTGAGAGAGGCATTGGTTATGCCAATCGCAGTATCTGAGAAGTTTGTCTCTGATGAATCTATCAAAAGCATAAGAATATAATCAGTCCAGATGTAGCCGTCGTATCTGCCGGTTTTATCTATAAAAGATGTTGTCACAAAAATAGTTGCCGGGATATTATATTCTTTGAGAACCGGGTATGCTGTGGTGAAATTGTTTCGAAAGCCATCGTCAAATGTTATACATACAGAATATTCGGGGAGGACCTTCTTTTCTGTTCTTGCTTGAACTAACTCAGTCAGTGAAATCGGGTTACAGTTCTCTTTTATATGTTTCATCTGATTTTTGAAATTATCAATATGTACCTGAGTCCAGAGGTTAATCATTTGATCGGTTACTCCGTGGTACATCAGGATTGCTGCTTTTTGTCTATTGGCAGATTGGGTTGATTTCCAGAGATGTGAAAGATAATACGTATAAAGAGCTGTATTTTTTACGGTCGAAAGCATCTCTTTTAGCTATTCGCTTCTTTGCTTACAGGTTTTTCTTTTCTTGTCTCTTGTATTGTTCTCTGTTTAATAACTTTACAAGGATTTCCAACAGCAACAACATACGGGGGAATCGGTTTTAAGACATTACTTGCGGCACCGATAATCGAGCAATCCCCAATATCAGCCATGATAGTCGAGTTATCTCCGATAAAAGAGTTTTCACCGATTGAAATATATACAAAGGAATCATCAACTTTGTTAAATATCTCCTGATTCGGATCGGTAAAGTTATGCTGATAGCGTCCTGATAAAATTGAGACAAAATTAGCGATTCCGCAGTTATCACCGACTTTGACTCTGCCAATTTGGGTATGTCCGCCGATTTTTACCCCTTTACCTATCTCTGAATCTATTTTTGAAATAACCGAACAGAAACTGACAAAAATATCGATTGAACATTTTTTTAAGGTCTGTTTATAAAAACATGCCCGCATCAAAGTACCCGGAACTCCGGGTATCAATGCAAATAGCTGGGAGAAAAAATCAAAAAACTGGGTTGTATTAAAAAGTATATGGGTAATTTTTGCAAACATCCCAAAGGGAAATACAAGAAGAAAGGCGATTGCCAGAAAAATATTTTTTAAAACTTTTTTCATCAGTTAAACTCTTGGTCTTTCTTTGACAACTTTAGCCGGATTGCCAACTGCGATTGAATATGGCGGGATATCCTTCACAACCACAGCACCGGCACCGATAATTGTTTTTTCTCCGATGTCTGCCATAATAATAGATTGGTCACCAATAAATACGTTGGGACCTATAGTCATTCTTTGAAAAATATTTGTCCCGTCTGCAACGGTGGATTTGGTATTATCAAAATTATGCTGTTTTGCTCCAGAGAGAAGTGAGACTGTATTGGCAATAATCGTATCATGACCGATATCGGCAAGTCCTATAATAGTTCGTCCGCCGATGCCTACGCGATGTTCGAGGCGGGTACCTTTTTTGGTAATTATAGACCCAAAAGCAAAGTAGACATCAAGATGGGATTCGGCCAGGGTCATTTTATAAAAACACATTCTGCAGTATACGCCGATAAAACCGGGCAGATTTGAAAAAAGCTCTCCAAACAGGGCAAACATCAATTGTGACTTAAACAGCCAGAACGGGATATTAGCCAGAAGTCCGGCCGGTAATGTTATGATAAAAAAGAATGCTAAGATACAGCCTTTTATTAATTTTCTCATTTGTCCACCGTTATAAGTTTAGATAAAAATCCTGATGGTTTTCAATCATCTTATCGATTGAATATTCTTCAAACGCTTTTGTTTGAGCGTTTTGTGCCATCATTTTAGCTTTATCGTCATTTTCAAGTATTTCTTTGACAGAATTGATAAGTCCGTCGGCATCATCAATGTCATACAATAAACCGTTTTCACCATGCTCGATTGCTTCAATATTACCGCCGACTTTGGTTGCGATAAGGGGAAGTTTTGCTGCCATATATTCAATCAGGGAGTTGGAAAATGATTCATTCGAAGACGGCAATACAGCAATATCAAATCCGGAAAGAGCCGGGACAATATCAGTTGTTGCGCCGGGGAGACGGAAATAATCAGTCAGAACAAAATCTGCTATTTGAGCTTCAAGTTTTGCGCGGTCAGGACCTTCACCGATAAAAACAAATTTCAGATTTTTATTTTCGGAGATAAGCGTCTTCGCATCATTGATAACATTATCGTGCCGTTTGACCGGGCGGAGATTGGCAACAATACCGATGACAATATCTGAGTCAGCGATATTCCATTTTTTTCTCTGCTCAGTTCTCATCTGGTCGTTTATCTCTTTAAATTTTGCTAAATCGAGACCGTTATATATCAATTGGAATTTGAATTTTTTTGCCTGTTCGATTTTAATAGTCATATCAATCGCAGCCTGAGAGTTGGCAAGGTAATGGGTAGTCCATTGCTCCAGAAACCGAAGAATCTTTATCTGGAGTCCGTCATGCCAGTAGCCGACA
>QQUK01000151.1 GCA_008501655.1 Calditrichota bacterium | reverse complement strand
GGTCTCTTCTGGAATTCGAACCGAGGTCATTATCTGCACAGAGTATGACAAGTCACAATATGACTAATTGATAAAATCAATTTTTAGGCGTCGAGTCTGTGTCATATATCTTTTTTACTAATTATATTGCGAATAACATTTTTAATGATTCCACAATATCATTTTCATATGCAGCGCCAACAGACTTAGCCATTCCAAGGATAGAACTTGATACGTCAGTAGACTATTTTGTAAATTTCCCGCCAGAAATTAATTCCTCAGCTCCGCTTGACTGTCCCTTTAACATCGCAACTTTTACACCTCATGAGAGTAGTGAGATTATTTACCGATTCAAATCAACCTACCCTGATGAATCAATATTTGAGGATAAACCGATTGGTATTAAAACAGAAACGAAAAACTCACTCTCATATCTTTTTGGGTTCCATCTTTACTATATGCAAAAGCAGGATGCGATAGAATTGATAGATTACATATACAATAGTCAATCCGAGAATCCACAGCCTGAACAACTCCCAAGCAGCATTCAGCTGACGCAGAACTATCCGAATCCATTTAACAGTTCAACAAGTATTGAATTTGCATTGAACAAATCTGTTTCTGTTTCATTGTCTGTTTATAACATATTGGGACAAAAAGTAACAACTATCATCGATAATCAGGTTATGGCTGCAGGGAATCATCTTTATTTCTGGGATGCCAAGAATGATGCCGGGAAGGATGTTTCAACCGGTATATATTTGTATCGATTGGAGACAAGGGAACAAAATATTTCAAAAAAAATGGTATTTTTAAAATAAAAATTTTCATTACCAGATTACTCTAAGCTTACATCCTTAGCAAATAAGATTTCAAATTGTTATCTGTCGAAGACAGGCTTCACACTGATTGATTTCATGTTCCGCTAATTGAAACTTGACAGAATCGACAATTTTACTACATATTGTCTTCTAACGACAGAGTTCACACAGGAGACTTTATATGGCAAAGAAAAAAACGTCCGCACCAAAAGAACAGATAGGCGATCTTTTACACGAAACCCGTAAATTCAAACCTTCTGCTGCATTCAGCAAACAGGCGAACGCAAAAAAAGCAATCTATGCTCAGGCAAAAAAGAATCCGGTTAAATTCTGGGAAAAGATGGCTGGCGAGCTTGTCTGGAAAAAGAAATGGTCAAAAGCACTTGAATGGAAAGCTCCCGATGCCAAATGGTTCGTCGGTGGTAAACTGAACGTTACCGAAACATGTCTTGACCAGCATATAACCGGTGGCCGAAAAAATAAAGCTGCACTTATCTGGGAAGGTGAACCGGGTGAAAAGCGGACGATGACCTACCAGCAGCTGTATCGTGATGTAAACAAATTTGCCAATGTCTTAAAATCTCTGGGAATTAAAAAAGGTGACCGGGTTGCGATTTATCTGCCGATGATTCCGGAACTTGTTATTGCTATGCTCTCCTGTGCCCGAATCGGTGCTGTACATTCTGTTGTTTTCGGCGGTTTTTCCCCTGACTCTTTACGGGATAGAATCAATGACTCCGAATGTAAAATGCTTATCACAGCCGACGGTGCCTATCGTCGCGGACAGATTCTGCCTTTAAAGCATGATGCTGATATCTCATTACAGGATTGTCCTTCTATTGAAAATGTCATTATTGTCAAGCGTGGGGATTTCCTCCTCCGTTTTAAAGAAGGTCGTGACCATTGGTATCACCGCCTTATGCAGGATGCTGATAATTATTGTAAGCCGACCTATATGGATTCTGAAGACCCGCTGTTTATCCTCTATACTTCCGGTACAACCGGGAAACCAAAAGGAATCGTACATACCTGTGGCGGATACTTAACCGGCGTTTATACAACAACAAAATTTGTTTTTGATATTAAAGATGATGATATTTACTGGTGTACGGCTGACTGCGGCTGGATTACCGGACATTCTTATATAACCTACGGTCCGCTTGCTAACGGAGCAACACAGGTTATTTATGAAGGTGCTCCTAATTGGCCGGACGAAGATCGTTTCTGGGCGATGGTCGAAGATTACGGTGTTACTATATTTTATACAGCGCCAACTGCGATTCGAGCTTTTATGAAATGGGGACGGGAACATCCCGATAAACATAAGCTCGACACCCTTCGCCTGCTCGGGACTGTCGGGGAACCGATTAATCCTGAAGCATGGATTTGGTACAACGAAGTTATCGGAAAGAAAAAATGTCCGATTGTCGATACCTGGTGGCAGACTGAAACCGGTCATATTATGATAACCCCTCTTCCCGGTGTTACGCCAACAAAACCGGGATCAGCTACCCAGCCATTCCCCGGTATTGAAGCAAAGATTCTTGATGAGAATGGAAAAGAGGTCAAACAGGGGGGCGGGTTCTTAGCTATTACAAAACCGTGGCCGGGTATGCTTCGCGGCATCTGGGGTGATAAAAAACGGTTTGTTGATACATACTGGTCGAAATGGAATGATATCTATTTCCCCGGTGATGGTGCTAAAATTGATAAAGATAAATATCTCTGGGTACTTGGGAGGATTGACGATGAAGTCAATATCTCCGGACACAGAATATCCACAATGGAGGTTGAGTCTACCCTTGTAGCCCATCCTGATGTTGTCGAGGCTGCGATTGTCGGGGTACCTCATGAGATGAAAGGGAAATGTCTGGTTGCATTTGTCACTCTCTCCGGAGATACCGTTCCTAACGAAAAATATATTCAACGATTGAAGGATTTTGTTGCCAATAAGATTGGTGCAATTGCAAAACCTGAGAAGATAATTTTTACGGCGGACTTACCAAAAACACGTTCCGGTAAAATCATGCGACGTTTGTTGCGCGATATTGCGATGGGTAAAGTTTTGGGTGACACAACGACTCTTGCCGACCCTGATGTATTAAGCCGGATTAAAAAACGGTATGAAGATGATTAAATTATTCTACAAATATCCGATTGAATTAGGGTAAGATTATTCTTACCCTATTTTTATTAATAGAGAAAGAACATATGATAGAAATAATATTCGAAAATGAAGACTGGCTTCCGTTTTTCAAAGAAGCTCTGAATGAAATCAATGTACCGTTCAGGTTGAATAAGATTACGGAATTTCAGATAGACTTAAACCAGCCACCGGATAATATCATATTTCTCAATCGTATCTCTCCCTCATCGCATACACGCGGGAATCAGGATGCCTTTATCTTAGGTGAGCAGTATCTCGAGTATCTGGCAACATACAATCGAACGGTTATCAATGATTACCGCACAATTAATTATGAGCTCAGTAAAGTCGAACAGATACAGCTCCTCAAACGGCACGGGCTTGCTTATCCGAAAACAAGTTTTGGTTCTGAAAAGGATGAACTGGTAAAAATGGCACATTCGATGCCGCTGCCGTTTCTAACCAAACATAACTGTTCCGGCAAAGGACTCGGCATACATGTTTTTAACACTGTCGAAGAATTCGAAGAATATATAAATTCAGATGAATACATCCCTTCTCCGGATGGCATTCTGTTGTTGCAGGAGTATATCAAACCAAAAGATGACCGGATAACCCGTGTGGAAATCATAGATGGAGAACTTGTTTATGCGTTTCATTCTTCGACAGCGCAGGGGTTTGAACTTTGTCCGGCTGATGCCTGCCGAATTGATGTACAAAAGTCTGGAGCTGTTTGTGAAATTGAAGGGGATTCATTGTTTACTTATCTCCCTGATTTCAAACATCAGATCGTTTCAAAGTATATAGAAATTTGTCAGGCTGTCGGATTTGATATGGCCGGGATTGAGTTTGTTGAAGCTGTTAACGGTGCGGTATATACGTATGACATTAATGGGACGACAAATTATTCCCCCGATATTGAAAAAGCATCCGGAGATAAAGCAAAGATTGCATTTCAGCAGATGATTCAAAAAAGATTGTAATTTTATTCGTCAGTTCACATCCCCACAGGAGTGGGGACAGGAACTGACGAAACTAATACACGCCTCCTACTCCTCTTGATAGAGGGAAGTCAATATTTCGATATCATCATGAATCTTAGATGCTGTCGGGTTCTTCGAGAATCTGTTGATTCTCTCCTGGAACCCGACCTACATAAGGAATGTCATTCCTGAAAGCCACAGGGTTCTCAGGAATCCAGATTCGGTTAAGTCGGGTAACATGTACGAATTTTAAAAGTCCACAACTCCCCCTTACCCGCGAAGGCGGGTATCCAGACAGTTGCGATTCTGAATAGTTTAATAGGTGTCAGGAGGCGTGCCTCCTGACCTACGCGATCTTGCAAATAGTTTTCCAGACCTATTGAATCATGCAAATACTCTGTGCTGTCAGGCGTCCCGCCTGACAGTTATTTGGCAGGATCACAGGGATCCTGCCCTACTTAAACTGCATAAATTATCTCTGAAAAAAGGCAGAACCGCTAAAGGGTTCTGCCCTACTTATCAAATTTAATCATTTCAAATTAAAAGGCAGGTCTCGGAAGACCTGCCTTACAGTTTGCTATTGATTTTACAATGTCAGGAGGCACGCCTCCTGACCTACAAAACATATTATATTCTATTTACCGTCGTTGCCTAAGATAATAGGAAGCGAACCGGCATCATTACCGACAATGACAACTTTTGTATTCGGTGATTCAGCAATCTTAAGAGTTGCTTCAATACCTTTCCATTTCAGCAATGATTGGGTAATCCCGGCTGAAACGATTTTTTGGAAGTCAGCGATACCTTGAGCCTCGATACGTTTTCTTTCAGCTTCACGCTGTTCTTTTTCAATTGTGAACTGCATCCGCTGTGCTTCCTGCTGGGCAGCCAGCTTAAAGTTGATTGCTTCGGAAATCTTTTGCGGAATTTTTACATCACGAATCAGAACTTTTTCGATTGTTATAAACTTAGCTTTTGTCGCTTCACTTAACTGATCATTGATTTCATTCCCGATTTGATCACGTCTGGTCGAATAAATCTCTTCCGGTTTATAATTACCGGCGACCTGACGGGCAATAGAACGAATCTGGGGAGCAACTGCTACATCATAGTATGCTGGACCGATATTAAACTGAAGGGAATCGATTTTTTCGACCATCGGACGATACATAATGGAAACTTCCATTTGAATCGAGGCACCATCAGATGAGAGAACGGTTAAGTTTTCTTTGTATTCCTGCAGCTGAATTTTGTAAACGAAAATATTGTTCCACGGGAAATGCCAGTTAAAGCCTTCGGGATAAATTTTACCAAATTCGGTACCGTCACCAAATTTAGAATAAAAGACCCCGCGGTGACCTGACGGAATCTGTGTACCGCATCCGATCAATGTTGCGGACATGATGACGAGCAGTAATAACGGAATGAGTTGTTTTGTTTTCATCGTTTCTCCTTGATTTAATATATAACTTCCTCATTGTGTAACTTTAATTACTACGTTAATTGAAATCTATTCAACAAAAAAACCGGTAAAAACCGGTTTTTATATTTTTCTCTCTAAAATGAGTCTATTCAATATAATAAGGTATAACCCATTTTCTATTGAGTAAAAAGTTTATCTGGGGAAGTGAGAAAGTATCCCCGGAATTCCGGTAATATTCCTGAAAATAGATAAAACCCCATGTTCCAATAGGGTCATTTGGAATAATAACCGACGCTTCCGGTAATGATTCACCATTAAGCTCCAAGGTCGTCTGAACCTGATTGGAGTCTGCTAATAATCCCATGGTAAAGAACATATAATTGGAACTTTGGAGAATTTTGGCAGAAATCACTTCACCTTGCGAAACCCGTTCAATATACTTCGTTCCCGGAAAGAGTTCCAGATACCCTCTGGTTGTCTCAAAAGGTATCGTATCTTTTACGGTGAAGTATTGTTGAAATATAGTATCATAAACCAAAACATTTCCGATTATTAATGAACTAAACGATTTATAAGTGGATAAATTTGCACTAAAAAGTGAGTCATCTGTAGCATTTCCATGATACATATTCATTTGCGTAGATGGAGTTGCAGTTCTTGGTGTTCCTCCACTGAATGCCCGAAGCAGCCAGCCTTTAAAACGTTCACCATCATCACCTAATTTCATGAAATATCCGTAGCGATAGATATCCTGACTTGTAAAATAAGCTGTAGTATCGGCAGCTTCAATCCGGAGCGTTTTGATGAACACCTTATCCCTCACTTCAACCTCGGCATCTTTTGATTCTCCGAATGGTGTAGAAAAAAACTGGTAAGGTTCATCAACAAATTGACCTTTATAATTATCAAGAGGAAAACTGGTGACTATAGAACGTTTTACGGAATCGACTAAATTTATATAAACGGCACCAGTATCCTGGGGATAGAGAAACGGAACAGAATCGAGAAAAAAATCATCTTTACCAAAAAAGGCTCTGCCTAAATCCGAATCAGCGATATATCGGGCAATCTCATCTGAATCGACGACGAAGGGTACATCAATCTCATCTTCACAACCGAGTGTCAATATTGTCAGAGTCAGAATAATAATATATTTTTTCAAACTTATCCTTTCGTATTTATCTATATAACAAACGAATAACTACGAAGTTTTGTTTTTTATTTTTTTTAAATTCTGTTTTAGTTCGTTTATTTCATCCCGAATAAGCATAGCTGTCTCAAAATCAAGATTTTCCGCCGCTGTTTTCATTGCTTTCATCATAAAGACGACCTGATCCTCTTTGGACATCATTTCAAAATTAGACGGTTTTTCGAACTTCTCTTCTTCGACGGTTTTGGCATCAGCGAACTTGGTCGTGCGCATGATTTCGTCTCTGGTTTTGAAAATAGTCTCGGGGTCAATATTATGCTTCTTGTTGTACGCCATCTGTTTAGCTCGCCGCCGTTCGGTTTCGTCAATGGTCAGTTTCATCGATTTCGTGATTTTGTCAGCATAGAGAATAACTTCACCGTTTTTGTTTCTGGCAGCGCGGCCGACAGTCTGGATAAGGGAGCGTTCTGAACGTAAAAAGCCTTCTTTATCGGCATCAAGGATGGCAACAAGGGAAACTTCAGGCAGATCGAGACCTTCACGAAGCAGGTTTACACCAATGAGTACATCAAATGCAGCAAGCCGTAAATCCCGGATAATTTCAGTCCGTTCGATTGATTTAATTTCCGAATGGAGATACCGCACCCGGACACCGGCTTTGTTAAAGTAGTCTGTTAAGTCTTCAGACATCCGTTTTGTTAAGGTTGTCACAAGCACCCGCTCACCTTTTGCTGCACGGATTTTAACCTGTTCCAGCAGATCGTCTACCTGAGTAGATAAAGGTTTAACGGTGATCTTTGGGTCTAAAAGTCCGGTTGGACGGATGACCTGCTCGACAATTTCTCCCTCGGTTTTTTCAAGCTCGTAGTCCGCAGGGGTAGCGGAAATATAAATCGTCTGATTCTGCAGAGATTCAAATTCTTCAAAAAAGAGGGGGCGGTTATCAAGGGCTGAGGGAAGTCTGAAACCATGGGCTACCAGGGTCTCTTTCCTGCTTCTGTCTCCCGCGAACATCCCCCGGACCTGCGGAATCGATTGATGCGATTCATCCATAATCGTCAGAAAATCATCGGGAAAAAAGTCAATCAATGTAAACGGTCTTTCCCCCGGTTTTCTATCGGTAAGATGTCGGGAGTAGTTTTCAACACCGGAGCAGTAACCGATCTCTTTGAGCATTTCCAGGTCGTATTTTGTCCGGCTTTCGATTCGCTGTGCTTCAAGCAGTTTATCCTCTTTAACAAAATTCTCAACGGTTTCTTTAAGCTCAGATTTAATTGCTCCGATAGCCCGTTCCAGCTGAGGTTTAGAAGTGATAAAATGTTTGGCAGGATAGACAGCTATTTTTGAGCGTTCTTTTATTATTTCACCGGTAAGCGGATTTATCTCGGTTATCTTTTCTATTTCATCTCCGAAAAATTGAATACGGAAAGCATTCTCATGATAGGAAGGGATCAATTCAATTGTATCACCGCGTACCCTGAAGTTTCCTCGGACAAAAGCGATGTCATTTCGATTGTAATGAATATCAATCAATTTTCGGATGACTTCATCCCGGTCATATTCCATGCCGAGTTCCAAAAAGAGAAGCTGTTTCCGGTATTCTTCCGGTGAACC
>QQUK01000137.1 GCA_008501655.1 Calditrichota bacterium | reverse complement strand
AACAATTTCCAATAACTTATTTTTATTCAGGACGACTCATACGCAAAAAGCAATCACAACTTAATCATATAAACTGTGAGGTTTTCTATGAACAGATATACCTTTTTACTAGTAACCTTTTTACTATTAATCTCTACACCTTGTGCATTCTCAGAAGGAACTCCGCAAGTAGTAAATTATCAGGGATATGTCACCGATGGCGGCACACCGGTTAACGGAAACAAAACTATAACTTTTAACATCTATGACAACTCGGTTGGTGGTGCTTTACTCTGGACATCAGGACCACGAGTTGTTTCGGTTACAGACGGAACATTCAATTATCCTCTCGGAAGCAACAATCTGTTAGTACCATCAGTTTTTTCTGACACAAACAGATACCTTGGCATTACCATCTCCCCTGACCCGGAGCTTGCACCAAGAACTAAATTTACTTCAGTACCCTATGCCTTTTACGCTGAATCAGCAAAATCAGGCGGAGGATGGGTTGACAACGGGACTGTTGTTGAACTTGAGACACCGACTGATTTTGTCGGTATTGGCAGAAACTATCCGATTAACGGGAACGAAGTTTTTGGTTTACATAAAACGACAACCGGTTATGGCGGAATGAATGTAAATGTATCAAGTTCTGCTGGTTATCCATTTTATGGATATACCACAAACGGAAACTTCGGAGCCTATCATTATTATCATGGATTAACTAAAAGTTGGAATTTATATTCAAATTTCGGAGAACGATTCAAAATTGATTCTTTAGGACACGCAGGTTTAGGAATCGGGTCTGGAACCCCGGTAGCCTTTCTTGAAATCGAAGCAGGTGACACCCTCGCCGGTTATTTCACCGGTACAAACGACCAGGCGAACGGAACAATACTTCATGTTGAATATACCGGTCCCAATACTTCAAACTGGGATAACACCGCTATCAAAGGAATCGCCAACCAGAATATTTCATCGGAGTTTGGGATTGGCGGTCGGTTTGAAGGTGGTTACATTGGTGTCATCGGGACAGGATATGAAACTGGTGTTATCGGAACCGGTATGGACGATAACGGAGTATCTACTGGTGTCCGTGGCACGACCGTTACAACAAACTTCGGAACTGCTTATGGTGTTTATGCTGCAGGATATGGCAATACCGATGCATTTGTATACGGCTTATATGCTACTGCCGGAGGAGGTGCGACAACCGGTGACAGATATGCCGGTTATTTCTCAGGAAATGTCCATGTCAACGGAACTCTATCCAAGTCAGCCGGTTCTTTTAAAATCGACCATCCCTTAGATCCCGAAAATAAATACCTCGCCCATTCGTTTGTGGAATCACCTGATATGATGAACGTCTATAATGGAAATATTACAACCGATCAAAACGGCTATGCAATTGTGACACTCCCCGAGTACTTTGATGCTTTAAACAAAGACTTCCGCTATCAGCTAACAACTATCGGTGCATTTTCGCAGGCAATCATCTCAGAAGAAATCTCCGGGAACAGATTCGTCATACAGACTGATAAACCGAATATCAAAGTCTCCTGGCAGGTAACCGGAATCAGAAATGATGCATACGCTCAACAAAACAGAATAGAAGTTGAATCTCGCAAACATAACGATCATCTTGGCAAATATCTCAACCCGGAAGCATTCGGTAAATCATTACAACAAGGAATCGACTATAACCATAGCAAGGAAGCAGAGACTGAACGAAAAAAACTGGTTCAAAATAACTAAAAGAGAGGAATAAAAGATGTACAGAAGATTTTCTTTCTTAACAATACTCTTACTTCTGCTGATTGCAGTTGGTGGAGTTGCTGAGATTCCTGGAAGTATGAACTATCAGGGTTACCTTACAGATGCGATTGGAGATCCCGTATCTGACGGCGCATATCTTGTTAAATTTACTATTTACGATGCAGCAGTTGGTGGAACCGACCTCTGGAACTCAGGCTTCCAAAACGTCACAACTACAGATGGCCTTTTTACCTATGAACTTGGGAGTAACATTCCCTTACCAAATGGAATCTTTGAAGACACCAATCGTTATATTGGAATTACGGTAGGTGTCGATCCGGAGCTTGCTCCGAGAAGTCGACTGATTTCAGCTCCCTATGCATTTCATGCATCCCGAGCTGATACTGCAGCTTTTACTGAATCTGCAACCGGTGTGACTCAACAATTTGACGATGGGGATGTTGTTGTAACAGGTTTTTTAAATTATATCGGTGTAGATTCAATAAACTGTCCGGCAGAAGGCTATGTCATGGTTAACCTGACGACGACCCTCAATTGTAGCCACACCTCCGGAGATGAAGATGTTCTTTTTGTTACCATAACAGACAGCACAAGTACTGCAACTTCCGATCAGGATAACTCAGCATGGGCAGTAAATTCCGCACAACCGAACGGGTTATATGGAACAATCGTACATAAACATAAAGTTTTTCCTGTTAGTGCCGGTTGGAACCGATTTGAGAGCTTTAGCTTTCACAATCCTGGTGGCGGTACGGACAATTGCGCAACCGCTGATGTCGTACTTTCACTTCTGTTTATTCCTCAGTCTCTTGGAACCGTCTCTGTTTCATCGGAATCTATATCACAAAAATTTAAGAATGTACAAATAAAAAGATAACGAGAAATAATGATTGACTAAAAAAGAGAAAAATAGTATATTTTTACCAATCAAAGGAAAAAATTATGAAAAGATTTACTGTTTTAGTTTTAAGCATTTTTTGCTGTATCGCTTTAATAACCTCATCCGTATCAGCAAAAAAAGCTGAAAAAGATGAAGTCGGTAAAAAAGGGACGGTTAATAAAACAGCCGATAATGCAGAAAATAAATCTGCAGCCAAATCATCAAAATCAAAACCGGTCATTCAGGAAAAAACTGAAAAAGAAACTCCGATGAAAGAGAACATTCTAACAGTAAATGAAATAATCAAAGAAACCGGCAAAACGGCTACTTCGTCATCAGCAGCCGGTGAACAGATCGACTGGCAGGTTATCTCTTCTGGCGGCAACCGTGGTACATCGACAAATTTTATCCTCTCAGGTACAATCGGTCAAACTGCTGTTGGTCTCGGGTCATCAACTAATTATATGGTAAATTCCGGTTTCTGGCAGAATTTTGCTGCTTCGACCGGTTGCTGTATCGGTATCAGAGGAAACGTTGACAATGACGGAGCTGATGCTATTGATATTGCTGATCTTGTGTATCTGGTTTCATATTCATTCGGAGGAGGACCTGCACCTGTTTGTACCGAAGAGGCTGATGTAGATGCTTCAGGTGGAATTGATATTGCGGATATTGTCTATCTGGTATCTTATTCATTCGGAGGCGGCCCTGCACCACTCCCATGTTAGTAGCAACTAATTTAAAATTATTCAAAAAAACCGGTCGAACTGACCGGTTTTTTTTTAGCAAATTTTGCGTTTTTTCTATTTTTTTGCCGAATACAGGAAACAAGGAAACTACTTACGAAAACATGCGTAACTGAAGAGATAATAAAAATATTGACAGTTTACACTGTTATGTTATACTATAAGAAACAGGTATGAAACAACTGCCTACGTACTTCAGTTTTTACCCTTCTCGCCAAAGAGGACAAAAAAATAAAAAATGTAGATAGAGCACTAATCACTATTTTGGAGGAAAAAAATGTACAGATTTCTAACGTGTTTGTTTACTTTTCTCCTGATTGCTGTTTTTGCATCTGTAGCTGTTGCAGTTGACCAGCCGAATGTAGAAAAAGTAACTTCAGGAAATATAGAAAAGTCTCAATCGCCGGTTTCATCTGCGGTAACAAAAGTAGTTTCAGGTAAAAAATTACCTGTTTCAAAAACTACTATCCAGACAACAGCTCAATTTAACGAGCTGAAATCTTTTGAATCTTCATTTGAAGAAGTTTTCACAACAAATTTACAGGGTGGTGATGATATAGCCGGTGCTACGGTTATCCCTTCAACACCATTTAATGATACCGGTCATACTACCGGTTATACTGATAACTATGAAGAAGGCTGTGTTGGTTTCCCGGGCGGCTCCCCGGATGTCGTTTATTCATACACTCCAACAGGTGATGAATTAGTCGATGTATCTCTTTGTAACTCAGACTACCTTACTCACCTCTGGATTTATAGAAACGATGCTCATTCTGATTCAGTAGTAGCCTGTAACCGTTTCTCGACTAATTGTGCCCTGCCTCGGTCGGAACTCAATGAAGTCGAAATGCTTGTTGGTAACACATATTATATCGTTGTCGATGGTGAATCCGGACAGAACGGTGATTATGAAATTGATGTAACATCAATTCCTAAACCGGTACTTTCAGACTCATCATTTCTCCACCCAGCATTTGCCGATGCTGGTACCGGAGGTCTTATTTTAGGCTATGAAGAAAATATATTTGATACTACTTTGGTTTGGTTCGGCTCACTTGATGATGGCGCCAACTTCACCGGTGGTTCATTTACTTCAGTTGGTAACCCGACATATCCGGATGTCGCTTATTGGGGTGAAGACACTATCTTCTATGCTACTCAGGTAAGCTCTCCTTTAGAAAGTAACGGTGGACGTACTTATCTGACAACTCTTGCACATCCGACAAACACTTTCAGTTGGGGACAATCTTATTGGGATTGGTCAAGCTTTGGTTGGTCAAATGTCATAATGGCTGCAATCGCCTGTGACGATCAGTTGGAAACATGGCAGTTTGGAATGGAATCCTGGATTGGTTCCACTACCTATACTGACCCCGACATGACCGATGCACCACATATCTTTTACCCAACGTCTGAAACACAAGGAACAATCAGCTGGTTTTCCGATTTAGACGGCTGTGCTACTACCGACATTACAATCGATAAAACAGCAAGATTCTCATACGCTGTTTATGATTGGCTTGATGCTACAACCAATACCTGGACATTATTTGTCCGGCAGGATTGGTACGATTCACTTCTTGCCGATCCGGGACCGGGTGCTAACGGTTTCACCTATACCTTTGGAGCCGACTTAGAACATGTTCAATTCCCGCATGTCGCAGCATATAACGGTAATGTTTTAATTGTTACAGAATACTGGGATGAAAACACAGCTTCTGACAAAGACATCGTCCTTTGGAAAACAACAAACTCTGACTTAGATTCATTAGAAGCTACTGTTATTGTTTCATCAGCAGACGATGATCGTTTCCCGCGTATAAGTCATGTATCAGGTGACACCTATGTCTGTACATTCCATCGTGCAGATACTCTCATTCAGATTGTCTCAGATGATAATGGTGATACCTGGGGAGCAGAAACTATAGTAAATAGCGCAACAGATGAAGTTGTTGCTGAATACAGAGGTTCCAACATTACAGAACAAGGTTCAAAAGTGATTTGGGAATACAGAGATCCTTCAATTGCTCCTGATACATCAATCTTCTTACACTTTGCCTCCACCGGTTTAGTTGTTGACTCCGATGGTGACGGTGTTCAGGATGATGTTGATAACTGTCCGGCTATTGCTAACCCGCTTCAGGAAGATGCCGATGGCGATCTGCTCGGTGATGTCTGTGATGATTGTACAGATATCGATGGTGACGGATTTGGTGATCCGGGATATCCTGCGAATACCTGTACCGAAGATAACTGCCCGGCTATAGCTAACGCTGGTCAGGAAGATGCTGATACCGATGGTATCGGTGATGCATGTGATGATTGTACAGATATCGACGGAGACGGTTTTGGTGACCCTGGATTTGTCAATAACACTTGTACTGAAGATAATTGTCCTGCCACAGCAAACCCGGGTCAGGAAGATACTAACTCTGACGGAATCGGCGATGCATGTTGCTGTGTTGGTATCCGCGGAAACATTGATGGTGATGTAGGTGATTTAATCAATATCGCTGATATCGTTTACATCGTTGACTACTCATTTGGTGTCCCTCAGGGACCGACTCCGCCATGTCCGGCTGAAGCTGATGTCGACGGTAATTCGCTGTTGAATATTGCTGATATCGTATATATGGTTGATTATTCATTCGGTATTCCGCAAGGACCGGCACCACTTACCTGTCCATAAATCTTTATCTTTTGTTTAAGATATAAAAAAAAGACAGATAGCATTTGCTATCTGTCTTTTTTATTATACAAATTAACTCTTATTCTATTTTAATAATCCCGATTAATTGATCGACTTCCAAACGTGATATCCGGGCTTGATATTTTGCGGTAAACAATGAAGTCTGGGCAGCGTTATACTGGAGTTGAGCATCACGGAATTCCAAAGAGTTGGAAGAACCAAGCTCAAGCCGTTCTCTTTGAAGTTCAAGATTTGTTAGTGCAGCGGCGATATTACTTTCTTCAAGCTGTACAATCTCCATCTGTTTTTCATACGTATCATAAATCTCTGTAATTAATCCAATAAGCTTATTACGGGTATCCTGAAAAGATAATTTTTCATTATGAGCAGCAAGCTTGGCATTACGGTATGCTATGTTATCCTTATTTCCATTGAAAATATTAAATGTCAACTGCAGACCGACAGTTGTCTCATCTATAGTAGTATTAATATCCTGATTTGGAAAATCACCAACATCTGCATTTGTAATTCTATCAGTATACCCATAACTTGCAACAAAAGATACTTTTGGCAGGAATGGTGAACGGGCAAGTTGTTTGTTTCTTTCAGCAACAATTTTGTTTAACTCTGCAGCTTTAAGACCGCTGTTCCGCTTGAGAGCCTCAGCTTTAATCGATTCATAGTCCCGATTTAGTATTGGTATCTGAATATCTTCAGAAACAGATAATCCGGTCGAAGCATCCCTTCCCAATAAGATATTTAATTGTTCCTTTGCTCGATCAAGAGTCAACTCCTGATTAAGCAAAGCCCGTTTGTCAGCATTATAAGAAACTAATGCATTCAGATAGTCTTTTGATGAAGCTCCGCCTAACTCATTACGAACCTTTTCTCTATCCAATCGGACTTTTGATATCTCAGCCGTTTCGTTTAATATTTCATACAACTGAGATTGTAAAACGACATTGAAATATGCACTCGAAATCTGAACAATTATACTCTCAATCTGATTACGAACCTGTGCTTCTGTCAATCTCTTAAGTTCCGAATACCGGTTTTTATTTACAAACATGTTAAAACCATCAAACAGAACCCAGTTCAGTGATACTTCTGCATTTTTATTTGAAATATCACTATTGGAAACTACCGGTGGTTTATCGATGTCTGTTTTATTATCCGTCTCTGCAAGTTTCGCCGAAACATCTACCTTTGGAAGGAATCCTGAAAGTCCGAGACCGTTATTGTTAGCGGCAATCTTTACATTGTTACGGGCAATCTGGATATCAAAGTTATGTTCTAAGCCAATCGCAATCGCCTCATCATACGTAAGTTTCTCCTGAGCTGAAACGGAAACTGACACTATCAATAATAGGGCTGTTAGATACTTAAACATGTTCCGTCTCCTTCCCATCATCTGAAAATACAAGATTATTTTTTAACTCCTTAACTGCCGGTTCAACCGATTCTCTGGTATAGGTACCCTGGAAAAATAATGACATAACCTTTAACCTGATAGTATTTAATGCGAGTATTTGGCAGGGGAGTAAAATCAAGAGAATAAATGAACCAAACATAAGACCGTATGCAATTGATGCTGCCATAGGAATCAAAAACTGCGCTTGTCTGCTTGTTTCTAAAATAAGCGGTGCCATGCCGAGTGATGTTGTTAACGTTGTTAAAAGAATAGGTCTCAGGCGCGCCAACCCGGCGTTAAAAACGGCATCTTCCATTTTCTGTCCATCCCGAAGATACCGGTTCATCTGATCGACAAGCACAATACTATCGTTCACTATAACTCCTGAAAGTGCCATTACTCCGATAGCTGACAAAAGACTAATCTGAATTCCCTGGATTCCATGCCCCCAGATAGCGCCGATGATTCCAATTGGAATCAATGAAAATATAACGACAGCCTGTGCATAGGAACGAAATACAAGGACCATCAAAATTAACATACAGAGAAACGCCACAGAAAAAGCAATAATCATAGATCCCAGCATCTTTTCCTGTTCCCGTGATTGTCCTTCAAATTGAACTGAGACACCGGGGAACTGTGCTAAAACTTCCGGAATCACATCGGTTTGAATCTCTTCAATTATTTTTGGAAGATCATCT
>QQUK01000238.1 GCA_008501655.1 Calditrichota bacterium | reverse complement strand
CTTTTGGGGTGGTTCGAAACGGTCCACCTGAGGCTGTCAGGATTATATTCCTGATTTCACTCTCTTTACCGCTCATCGCTGATTGCCATATTGCTGAATGTTCGGAATCTATCGGAAGTATTTTAGCACCGGTTTGTCTGGCAAGTTCCGGAAATATCGGTCCCCCGCAGACAAGTGATTCTTTATTGGCAACTGCAAGGGTCCGTCCGATTCGGACAGTTTCGTAAGAAGCCAAAAGACCGGCTGCTCCGACAATTGCATTTACTACGATATCGACAAAAGGAAAAGCGGCAAATTTTACTATCTCCTGTTCCCCGAACAGTAACTGTACTTCCTCTCCTTTAAGAGCAGCTTTTAAATCATCAGCTTTTGATTCATCGACTAAACAGACAGCTTCCGGTTTATATTTTTTGCATTGCTCAGCAAGTAATGCAACATTTGAAAATGCCGCAAGTCCCCGTATACGGAATTTATCCGGATGAGCATCGACAACATCAAGAGTTGATTTCCCGATCGAGCCGGTTGAACCTAATATAAGCAGATTTTTGGGTATCATATAATTAGTTAACGAGGATTTGCTACAGCTGTTCCATTTTTCCTTATAATGAAAAAGCGGGATATAAAAATCCCGCTTTGAATTTTACTCGTTCTTAAGATTAAAGAGGATTACCCTCAGCATCGGAAAGGTAAACTTTTCTCATTACAATTTCTTCGACCGGTGCTGATTTTTCGCCGGTTGCACTTTTTTGGGTTTCCACAGCTGCTATATTATGCAGGACATCATACCCTTTTAAGAGGTGTCCGAAAACGGTATACTGCCGGTCAAGATTTGCGGTCGACTGGTTTCGGGCAAGACAGATAAAAAACTGGCAGGATGCCGAGTTCGGAGTCCGTCCGCGAGCCATCGAAAGTGTACCATCTTTATGGGGGAGTTCATTAAATTCAGCCGGGAGGAAATAACCGGCGTTTCCGGTGCCGTTTCCTTTCGGGTCACCACCCTGAATCATGAAATTCTGGATGACTCTATGGAAGATTAAACCGTTATAAAATCCGGCTTTTGTCCGGGCAGCAAATGAATCAGCATGTGCCGGGGCGACATCACGGTACAATTCCAGGACCATTTTCCCCATATCTGTTTCGATTGTGACAATCTGGTTATCGGCGGAACGGATCGGGAATGTTTTTTCACCAGTGGTGTCTGTTGCTATATCTGTCTGTTTATCAGCAGTTTGCATTGCTTCGGTTGTTTTGTCGTTAGAGCTTTCATCCGCTTTTTCACCACATCCGATGGCAAAAACCAAAGTCAGACAAAGAAATAATGCAATAGAGAGTTTTTTCATTTCAAATCCTATAGGTTTTAATTTCACATTGTTATTTCGGGCGAATATATCGGTTTCAGATAAACCTGTCAAGTTTGTAATAAATATGTATAAACTGCACTAATCTCGAAATTTAGACTTTAGTGACATTTTTTCTTTTAATAAAGGAATTGGTGGTGAACCATTTTGATCAATATCAATCTGTATAATTTCTGTTTGTGCAGAATCTGTCCAGATATCGATTCCATAAGCATCATAATTATAATACCATGCCGGTGGTGGATCTGAATCATAAACCGGAGAAGTACCACCATAAACTGCTGTAAAAGCAGCGACAGAAGAACCAATTCCTATCGAATCTTTTGTTTTACCTTCGTATATAGTACTAACTATCATCTGAATTAGTGAATCATTTTCTGAAAGAACTTCATTTGAATCTAAGTCGTTATAGACAAAAACCAATCCTTTGGAGTCCTCATAAACAGCAATTACAAGCCATACAGTTGTGGGGACATCGACAGTATCCGGTTGACCATTCCATTTTATCAAATCTGAAACTTTATCTCCAAAAACAATATACTGGGCTTGACCACCGGTACCGGGAATCAATGTATTTGCACGTACTTCAACAGTCAAAGTATCTACATTGCGAATCATAGCCTGGATTTCAGCATGACCTAAGGCACCATCAAAAGTATATCTGCAGACAGCTTTGCCGTTGGCATCTGTTTGAATAGAATCAAAAGCCAAAGAACCATCACCTTCTAACAGACTAAATACAATCCAGCTTCCGGCAATAGCACTTTTATCAGCCGAACCATAGGTAAATGCTATTTCCGGTCCAACGGTTGCATCGGAACCCATAACGCCTCTGTAGAAAGTTGCTGTTGCATTAAATCCTGCAGGTACCTGAGGACCAACCGGGTCATCATCACCGCAAGAGGAAAGAACAACTGAAAAGACCAATAATAAAATTGTTAAAATATACATATTCGAAAACCTTAATTTCATGCTTATATCCTTTAATTAAAATGCTCGGAAGTAATATTTTAAAGCTCCGCCGACAGTCAGATATTTTGGTCTGCTGTCCGAACCGGAAAACTGGTATTGATTCACCGATGAGAGGGTTAAAAAGCCTCTGTCATTTTTGTCTTCCATTATTCTTATATCGGCACCAAAGTTCAATCCAAAAGCATATACGATCTCACTCTCAGATTCAAAACCTTTCAGAGAGTTCACAAAAATACCGGATTTAAATCCAACTCCGACATAGGGAGAAAAACTGTTTTCAACCGGTGACAGGAAATGGTAGTTATAAGCAAAATTTAATCCGTAGAGACTTAACTTGCGATGCTCAAAATCAGGAATACCACCGGTAAAATAGTAATTTAATGATTCATCAAGATTGACTCTTTCAAATGATATACCAATGGAATACTGCTGATTGCTATTAACTGTTTTACCATAATTTATACCAAAATGAATAGCACCATCATAATAATCAGAACCGTCCAAAGAGAGATAATCGTAAGATGGAATCCGGTAACTTCCGACACCGGTATAATCAGCATTTCCTTGAGGTAGATTACTGCCGATTTCAAAACTTACAAAACTATACCTTGCAGCTACCCTTTTGATAGCAAATACCTGTGAAGATAACAATAGAATGGCGGTAATAGATAATATAATCAGTCTGCTTTGTTTCATCTCTTCCTCTATTTCTCAATATATATATAGATAGAATATACTGTAGTTTTCTAATCGGTCAAATGTAATATTATAACAATTTAGTCCAACCAAAAGATGCAAAAAGATAATAGTTTTTAACTGATTTATCCTTTTAACCGTATTATATATAAAATGATAAAAATCTGCCGATAAAATAAAAAAACAGCTTGCTAATAAAAAGATTGTTACTAAATTCACAAAGTAACGATAGTAAAAGGATAGAATTAGATATGAATCAAGGAAATATAATTATAATAGGTGCCGGTATTATGGGACAGGGGCTTGCTGAGGCAATTTCAGCTTCGGGGCAGGATGTCATTCTGATCGACAAAACAACCAAGCTGGCTCAAAAAGGTATCAAAGGTATTACTGAATCAATAGACCATGAGATAGAAAAATGGGGTCTTACGCAATCTGATAAAAAATCGATTTTAGCAAGAATCCAGCCATCGACTGACTTGTCTCAGGTCGAAGATGCCGAGATTGTCCTGGAAGCTATTCCTGATGAAATCGGCATGAAGAAGAAATTATTTGAACAGCTTGATTCCCTCTGCCAACCGAACACGCTCCTCATTTCAAACACCTCCACCCTCTCTATTTCGGAAATAGCTTCGGTAACGGAACGTCCCGAAAAGATAATCGGTATGCATTTTTTAAATCCGGTCACAAAAATTCCTCTGGTGGAGTTTGTAAAAGGTTTGAAAACAAATCAGGAAACGTTTGATAAAGCTGTTCAATTTGCACAAACGCTCGACAAGCAATGGATTACGGTCAATGAATATCCCGGATTTGTCACTACCCGGATTATCGTCCCAATGATGAATGAAGCGATGCATATTCTTATGGAAGGCGTAGCGTCTGCATCCGATATTGACAAAGCTATGAAACTCGGTTTCGGATTTAATGTCGGACCGCTTACCCTTGCTGACATGATGGGACTGGATGTTGTCATGTCGTGGATGGAAAACCTTCTGAAAGAACTTGTAGAACATAAATACAACCCCTGCCCTCTTTTGAGAAAATTAGTTCGCTCCGGTCATCTTGGTGTTAAAACCGGTAAAGGATTTTTTACTTATGATTCCGAGGGAAATAAATTACGTGAAAACCAGTTAAACGGTGCATTAGTGGAGTAAGCTATGAATATACTTGTTATAAATGCAGGATCATCATCGGTTAAATATCAGCTTATTGACACCGACAAAGAACTGGCTCTTGCCAAAGGTACCGTATCCCGGATAGGAATGTCAGCATCGGTGCTGACCCATAAACCGCATGACCGGGCTGAAGTCAAAGTCTCAGCTGAAATATTGGACCATATAATTGCGATTGAATATATTGTCACAATTCTTATGTCCGAAAACCATGGTGTTATTAAAGATGCTTCCGAAATCCATGCTGTCGGTCATCGGGTAGTTCATGGCGGTGAAAAATTTTCAAGTTCGGTGCTGATTACTAAAGAATTAATGGCAGAACTTCGCAATCTGATAGAGTTAGCTCCGCTACATAACCCACACAATATCCGCGGGATTAATGCATGTATGCAAAAGTTACCGGATGTACCTATGGTTGCTGTGTTTGATACAGCTTATCATTCCAAAATGCCTCCACATGCTTATATTTATGGTCTCCCCTATGTTATGTATAAACGCTATGGTATCCGCCGGTATGGTTTCCATGGTACATCACATCGGTATGTTGCCGATCTTGCTGCTAAAAAACTTGATAAAGATAGATCCGAATGCAAAATCATCACAGCACATCTTGGAAACGGTGCATCGATTGCAGCTATTGATCGGGGTATATCTGTCGATACTTCCATGGGTTTCACTCCTCTTGAGGGGCTCCTTATGGGGACCCGAACCGGTGATTTAGACCCGGCGATTATTTTACATATTATGGCTCGTGAAGAGTTGACCTTGCACGAAGCAAACACGCTCTTAAATAAACATTCAGGACTTGCAGGTATTTCCGGAGTATCATCAGATATGCGCGAAATTGAAGAATCCGTCGATGAAAATAAAAATTCAGCCCTTGCCTTGGAAACCTATTGTTATCGGGTAAAAAAATATATCGGTGCCTATGCTGCCGCTATGGGTGGTGTTGATGCTTTAGTATTTACTGCTGGAATCGGTGAAAACTCATCCATAGTTCGGAGCAAGTCATGTCAGGGACTTGGTTTTATGGGAATTGGAATCGATGAAGCTGTAAATGCTAAATCGAAAGGAATTGAGGCAGACATTTCTTCGATGAAATCTACCGTGAAAACATTTGTCATTCCGACCAATGAAGAACTTGTCATTGCCAGAGATACCAGGGAACTTGTAGAGTCTCATTAGGAACCATTATCAAATATTAGTTGTATAATTGCTATAATCTGATATTTTTATAGAAATAGTATTTATACAGGAGTGTTTTTTGATTAAGATATTTTTCAATCTACTTCTTTCTCTTTTTTTATTAAGTACAACTATCTTTGCCGACAATCCGATGTTAGGATGTCTTCTTAAAGGTGAGAGTTATAAATGCCTGATTGAGACGAAAACAGTTGTCGAAACATCTTCCTCTTGCGGAGGATGTTATGCGCAGGTTTCCGCTTGCGAAATAGTTGAAGAACCGGAAGTGATTACCTGCGATATCCATACCAACGAAGTTTTTAAAGACCAATGTATCTGTACGATTGTCCGGCATATCCAGATTGCTAACCTTCCGAATGAAACGAAGATATTTACTTATCAGAATATAAGCCAGACTTTACATCGCGAAAATGTGAAAGAGACTGAATCCTGTTTACCTTCTTATAAAGATAACTACAATTTATCCAGAATTCATCATTCAATAGCATCTACGGTTCTGCGGAATTGATTCCTGTCGATGTACCTTGAAAACTTAGTAGAAAACATGAACTTAAAATCGAAAGGAATTTACTATGCATAAATTACGTCTTTTTTCAATCTTAGCTGCCCTTGTCTTCCTCTTTGCGATGACGACATCAGTCTCAGCTGGAGCAAACTGTTCAAAGTCAGGCAAAACATGTTCAGCCGAAAAAGCTAAACAATGCAGTAAAATGGATGCCAAAGCTTGTGCAGAAAAGTGTCAGAAAGATGCGAAAGACTGTTCAATGCACGAATCCAAACATGCTCAGTGCCAGCAACAGTGTGCTGAGATGAAAAAATCATGTGATAAAAAAGATTCATGTGATAAAACATCTTATCGTGATAAGTTGAAAAAAGGTTACAACGGCGGAAAATGCTGTTGTCCCGAAAAATGCTAATTAAGTTTTAGCTCATAAAAAAAGCCCGGCTCATTTGAGTCGGGCTTTTTATTTTTATCTGTCAGGCGGGACGCCTGACAGCACAGTCTACTGTAAGCGAGGTCACGTGACCTCGCCTTCATATGAATATATGTACTCTATTTCATATTCTTGATAATATTATCCGCATACGCTGTGGTGCCAACTTTTTTGGCGCCTTTCATCTGACGATGCAGGTCATAGGTAACTGTCTTTTTATTAATTGTTTTTTGGACAGCGTCTGAGACCATCTTACCGGCTTTTTCCCAGCCGAGATATTCAAGCATCATCACAGCAGAAAGAATCAAAGAACCGGGATTGATGACATCTTTGTCAGCATATTTCGGAGCAGTGCCATGAGTTGCTTCGAACAGCCCAATATAATCACCGATGTTTGCACCCGGTGCCATACCAAGACCTCCGACCTGTGCAGCACAGGCATCGGAAAGATAGTCACCGTTGAGGTTGGTTGGAGCCAGGACATCGTACTCATCCGGACGGGTCAGAATCTGCTGGAACATTGAATCAGCAATTCTGTCTTTAATGACAACTTTACCTTTTGGTGCTTTGCCTTTGTATTTTGACCAGAGTTCATCTTCGGTAATCGTTTTGCGGCCGAATTCTTTCTTAGCAAGATCATATCCCCAATCACGGAAGGCACCTTCGGTATATTTCATGATATTACCTTTGTGAACCAATGTGACTGAAGGAAGTTTTTTATCTATTGCATACTGGATTGCTTTCCGGATTAACCGTTTTGAACCGGTTACAGAAATCGGTTTAACACCGATCCCGGAATCTGTACGGATAGTTGTTTTCATGTTTTTGTTCATCCAGGTGATGACTTTTTTGACATCCTTGGAGCCTTTTTTCCATTCGATACCGGAATAAACATCTTCGGTATTTTCACGGAAAATGACAACATCAAGTTTTTCCGGAGCAACGACCGGAGAACCGACACCTTTAAAATAGTTACAAGGACGGACACATGCATACAGATTCATCAACTGTCGGAGGGAAACGTTCAAAGAACGAAATCCACCGCCAACAGGAGTTGTTAAGGGACCTTTGAGTGCGACGTAATAATATTGAATCGCATCAACGGTTTCTTTCGGAAGCCATTCTTTATATAAATCGTTAGCTTTTTCACCGGCGTAAACTTCCATCCAGGCAATTTTCTTTTTCCCTTTGAAAGTTTTTTCGACGGCAGCATCAACGACCCGGCGGGTAGCTTTCATAATGTCGCGGCCGATACCATCACCTTCGATAAACGGGATTATCGGGTCATTCGGGATGGAAAGTTTTTTATTTTTAACTGTGATCCTGGTACCTTTAGCGGGTACTTCAATCTTTTTGAATTTAGGCATCAATAATACTCCTTAGTAACCGAGAACTTTCAAAAGTTCTTTATAGGTGTTAGCTGATTTTTGAAGTGCGGAAAGTTCACCTTTAGTAAGTTTCAGTTCATAGATTTTTTCTACGCCTTTGGCACCGAGAATAACCGGAACTCCGATATAGACATCTTTGATACCGTATTCACCGGCACAATATGCAGATGCAGAAAGAACTCGTTTTTCATCGTTGAATATAGCTTTACACATATCAACCGATGCAGCAGCCGGAGCATAGTAAGCAGAACCGGTTTTCAACAGTTTCACGATTTCGCCACCACCGACTTTGGTCCGTTCAGAGATAGCTTTGACTCTCTCTTTTGGCATCAATTCGGTAATCGGAATACCTGCTACTGTTGTGTACCGCGGAAGCGGAACCATTGTGGCACCATGTCCACCCAGAAGCATTGCGTTCGTATCTGACATTGCCACGCCTAATTCCATAGCAATAAAAGCACGCATGCGGATTGAATCG
>QQUK01000109.1 GCA_008501655.1 Calditrichota bacterium | reverse complement strand
TTGCCACTTTGAAGCATCGCTAGGGCCGAAGCGTCATCACCGCCAAATGTAACGACTTCCATTTCAGAGTTTGCAAGTATCTCAGAATACTTAGTATCCATGGTGATGTTAAAAGATGTATGTGAAGCTTTTAACGCATTCTGCATATCAACAATAGATGAATCTGAACTCATTGACAGAACCAAAATACGACCGTATTGTATTCTGGCGACATAGACAGGCAGGTTGTCCGGTCCAATATTCCCTATATTCACTTGTTCCTGCATTTTTGTATCGGTAAACTCAGAACTGAACATTTCAGATGGCGTCTGAGGGAGTTCTACATATACTTCGAACATTAACTGTTTAAAGTATGCTGTGATGGTATGTTTTTTCTTTACAGCAGAAAGGTCAAGTTTGTTTTTGATTGAAGTTCCCATAAATTTTGCTGATAATCCGAGACTCAACATACCCTGCTTAACATTATGCATTTCTTTTTGTGTAAAGAAAACCGAAGAACCGGCATGGAGTCCGCTGTCCTGAGCATTTGAAATCAAAGTTCCGATAGCTTGTCCTACCGTAGATGCCGTCGGATTCTGGACAGTCATACTAATTGAATCACCACTTAAGAAATTTACACCAACTCTGAGCGGAGCACGCTGACGTATTGGGAGCTCTTCAAGAGATCCCATTCCTCCGGCATAACTATCACCCTGTATTAATGCACCAAGCCATAGGATATTTGAAAATGTACCGTATGTAACTACATCTTCCGGAGTTTCAGTTATTGAACATGGAATCGTACGGCAGAACATTCCGGCACCGACATCAAGATTTTCTACCGGATCGCCAATAGCTGAATCACAAGGACTAAGCAATGGGCAGAATGAGTTCCAGGAAGGGAGTGAACTCATATACGTATTGACATCAGCTTTAGCTGGTGTCGATTGTGTTGGGGATGTTTCTTCACTGCAGCTTATAAATAAAACAACAAAGATGATAAAAATACAAGGGAGAAAGATCTTTAAATATCTATAACAGTAACTCATACTGCTCTCCTGTAAAAAAGATTAATGATTTAAAAGTTTATATACCTATAAAATAGTCATATATGTCTATTATGTCAATATTATTCCCATAGTTAATCTTGTTAACAAGCCGAAAAACATCTGGTAAACATGAATCTATTGACAAACAATACAATAAATATCATATTTATGATGCCAATTGAATAAGAAAGTAAAGACAGTTTATGCATTCAACATTTCTTAAAAGTTCTGATTTTAAAATTTCTCAAAATGGTCAACATATTACACATGAAAAATTATTAAGTCATTATTCTATTGATGTCAATCTTGCTGTCATAGCTCCTGAAAGAGTTGAAGGAGTTGATGCTGCATTATTGATATTAGCTTATATGACAGCTTATTATAATTTGAAAAGGATAGAAGGATTAGATGAAGCTGTTTATCCTAAGTTCTACTCTTTACAGTTTCAGAACCCTCCGGCATCTTATGGAATGCTTGATATCTGGCCGGATAAAAAATCCATGTTTATAAATCCGGATTCAAATGCATTAGCTGATAAAATCATTGAAAATGAGATATCTATACTGATCCTGCCATCCGATTTTCAAATAAAGTTAGATAATGAATCTGTTTATTCAAAATTAGTATCCAAAATAAATACTGTTTATTTATATTCAGATGCTTTTGAAAACAGCAATTCAGATTTTACGATAGTAAGTGCTGTACCTGAGATTTATGATTGGATACTATCAGTGTTTAATACACCTTCTTTGAGTAAGGATGAATCTGTCAGAATAAAAAGAGATAAATGGATTTCATCGCATCCTGATAAGAAATTTCTTACTCAATCATTTAAACTGACTACAATTACTGACCATATCAAAAAAACTGCCTGAAATCAGAAGACTTCAGGCAGCGTAGGAACTCCACAGATGGACACTTATCTGTCCATAGGCAGAATCGGATTTTCTCTGACATCAATTTCAACCTCTTCGATTGTTTTGTAGAATCCGTCTGAAACAACAACATATGCCTTGTAGAGACCTTCCTGTTCAGGAAGAGTCCAACAGGCTGATTCACAATTACTCACACAGTTCCCACCGGAGATAGAATATTCGTAAGTGAGTTCGTCACCATTCGGATCGAAAGCATCAACTGTTAGATTAACCAGAGTAGCCGGTACCACCGATGACTCAGAACAGTTAAAACAATTGATTACCGGTGGCTGATTAGGTTTTTCATAAGGTGGAATGAGTGATTCATGTGGACCAAGCGGAGATGTTGAATCTTGTGAATTACAACCGATTGTCAGTGGTAATGCGACCAGGATGCAAAAGAGTAGCGTCAGAAATCTTTGAGTTGCCATAGCAAACTCCTTGTGCTTTAGCATTCAATTCATAGGAGATGTCCGGAGCTGAATTCGATTGTTGATTAAAATGTTCTGTCTGCGGTTTGCAAGAGAGGTAATCTGGATTGTACTAAAGTACTCTATATGTATTAGAAAGATACGTATGTATGTAAAATAAGATACAGTATTTTGACTTTTTTCATGCTATTGTTACTGCTTCATTGGTAAATAGTTTTCACACTTTATTTAAAGTTTGTATGAGAAAGGATATGTTTAGTTTTCTTTGAAGGTGTGAAATAAGTAAAACTTTCACTGGAATAATTCGTTAATTAGAGTATATTTTCAAAGCACATTCAACTCGATTAAGGGATTATGACCACTGCTGCTGTAAAACCAAAAAAAGATTATACCGAAGGTTCGATTCTATCTTCAATATTAAAAATGGGTTTACCTTCGATGTTTGGGTTTTTAGCACAGCATCTATATGCGATGGCAGATACATTCTGGGTTGCTCATCTTCCAGAAAAAGAATCCGGTGTTGCTGCGATAACATTTTTCACCAACCTGATGTGGATTTTGTTTGCTTTTAATTCTCTAATCGGACCCGGCTCAGTTGCTGTAATCTCCCGAAGATATGGTGAAAAAGATTTTGAGAACACAGAACAGGCTATAAAAGAGACTATCTTACTTAAATTATTATTCGGAACCATACTTGGTATCTTAGGCTGGATATTTCTGGAAGATATGCTGAAGTTTTTAGGTGCTGAGGGAGCTGCACTATCTCTTGGAATATCATATGGTAAAATTCTCTTAGTCGGCCTCCCCCTGATGTACGCTACTTACTCAATTTTTACAGCGTTGAGATCAATTGCCAATCCGTCCTGGGCGATGGGGTTAATGATTGCGGCTAATATATTAAATGCTTCCTTAGACCCGGTTTTAATCTTCGGATATTTGGGGATGCCAAAACTAGGTATCCAAGGAGCCGCCTATGCTTCGGTTATAAGCTATTCTTTAGTTTTGATGGTCGGGTTGATTTTATTCACGACCAATACTTTTCATATTCGGATGAGCTTGTTCGGACGGATGCGGGTATCAGTTAAATCTATGTTCAAAATTGTAAAAATAGGGATTCCGGCTTTACTGGGTGATTTATCTTTTTCCGGTTCCAGATTGATTATTACACCTATAGTCGCTACTTTCGGGACAGTTGTCGTGGCTGCATATGGAGTAGGTTTACAATTATTCGGTTTTGGTATAATGCTTGTCGTCGGAATCGGTTTAGGGCTCTCATCATTAATCGGACATAATCTTGGAGCACAAAAAATTGACCGGGCAAAACAGACCGGAAATCAATCAATTTTACTGGGAATGTCAATACTGACAGTTTTTGGAGTTCTGACATATTTCTTCGCTGAATTTTATATGAGTCTCTTTTTTGATTCACCGGAAACCATCGCTGTTGGAGCAGAATTCTTAAGAATTATGGCGATAGGCTTCCCTGCATTCGGCGCGTTTATAACTCTTGAACAGATTCACTCCGGCGTAGGTCTCAATACACCGTATATGGTCGTTTCGGTGATTCATGGCTGGTGTTTACAAGCTCTTCCGGCTATCTTGGTAGTAAAGATGTTTGGAATGCCTCAAACAGCAATCTGGTGGGTTTTTACCGCTTCCGGTTTTATTTCAGCTTCTATTTTCTATCTGTATTATCGACGGGGAAGATGGCTGACCGTTAAAGTTTAGCTTCACTTTGAATTTGCAATTTTCTTCGCTTTTAACTATACTTCATCCCATGAATGAATCAAGTTACGAAGGCAAACAGGATGATATCCGGGATTGGCAAACCCCTGAGATTGAGACCTTTGATAATATTTACCCCGACAGGGATTACTCGATTACTATGACAATCCCCGAATTTACCTGTGTTTGCCCGAAAACAGGGCTACCCGATTTCGCTCAGCTGACCTTGCATTATGCACCTGCTGAAAAATGTATAGAATTAAAAAGTTTCAAGGAATATCTGCTTGTCTATCGAAACAAAGGGATATTCCACGAAAATGTCGTTAATAAAGTAATTGATGATCTGGCGGCTGCTATCAATCCAAAACAGATGAAACTGGTTGGTGTCTTTAACTCCCGCGGCGGTATTCAGACTACAGTTCAGCGGGAATATTCAGCCAACTAACGGTTCTCTTTATGTCTAAAAAAGCAATAATCCTTTTAAGCGGTGGTATCGACTCCACAACTGCATTATATCATTCTCAGGAAAATTATGAAATAGTAAAAGCGGTCAGTTTTGATTACGGTTCAAAACATAATGCCAAAGAAATTGATTTTGCTCAACACCATGCAGAGGCATTAAATATTCCTCATGCACTGATTGAATTACCTTTTATAAATGAGCTTTTTAAGTCGCATCTTCTTCAATCAGGTGGTGATATTCCTGACGGTCATTATCAGGAGAAAATTATGAAACAAACCGTTGTACCGTTTAGAAATGGTATAATGCTCTCAATAGCCGGCGGATTGGCCGAATCAGAAAATGCGACTAAGCTTATTATAGCTGCCCATACCGGTGACCATGCTATCTATCCCGATTGCCGGACTGACTTTATGCAGGCAATGTCGCAAGCTCTTAAGTTGGGTACGTATACCAAAACCGAAATAATCAGACCATTTATTGATCAGGATAAAACAGCAATTGTTAAGATAGGTACAAAAGTCGGTATTGATTATAGCAAAACCTGGTCCTGTTATAAGGGACTTGAAAAACATTGCGGAAGCTGTGGAACATGTATCGAAAGACGCGAAGCTTTTCTCAATGCCGGCATAACCGACCCGACTGAATATATTGCTACCGGACCGATACCTGATAAACCAAACGAGTAGTTATGCTGATTTCTGAGATATTTTACTCAATTCAAGGTGAAGGGATATTATCCGGTACACCGTCTCTGTTTATCAGGACATCGGGATGCAATCTCCGTTGTAATTGGTGTGATACCGATTATGCGTCCTGGAATCCTCAGGGGGAGGAGAAGACAATTGGTAGTCTCAATGAGTTTATTGTAAGTCACCCTGCAACGCATATCGTTTTGACCGGAGGGGAGCCTATGATTGCCAAAGATGTATCGACACTCTGTTCATTTGTATCAGATTTAGGAAAACACCTGACAATCGAAACAGCCGGAACGGTAGCTCCGAACGGAATCAAATGTTCCCTCGCATCACTATCGCCCAAACTGAGTAATTCTACACCTGATAGCAGGGTTTCGGAAAACTGGCAAAAAAGGCATGAACGGGACAGAATCAATCTCGGTTTTTTACGTCTGTGGATTGACAATTATGAATATCAGCTTAAATTTGTGATAAGCTCAAGAGAAGATGTACCTGAGATACTTGAGCTGTTGAAATTACTGGATAGAGATATTCCGAATGAAAAAGTACTCCTGATGCCGGAAGGTGTCACGAAGGAACAGCTTGAAGAGAAAAAACAGTTTGTCAGTGAACTTTGTAAAGAGTACGGTTTCAGATACTGTGACCGGCTTCATATAGCTTTGTACGGAAACAAAAGAGGAACTTAAGATATGCCTTATAAAATTTGTAAAACACTTGAAGTAGAAAATGCTCACATGTTGTCGAAACATCCCGACAGCTGTAAATATCCTCATGGTCACAGCCGGAAGATTGAGTTTGTATTGGAAACTGATTCCCTTGATGAAAACCAGATGGTTTGTGATTTTAAGATTATTAAAGAAGCCTGTTTGGACTATGTGGAGAAATTTGACCATGCCATCTGTATCAATACAGATGACCCAAATTTTGAGACGCTTAAAAAAGTCTACGGTGACAATGTGATTGAGTATAAAAATCTTGACCCGACAACCGAGATTTTAGCCAGGGATATTTTTGATAAATGCCGTCAACGGCTCACAGAATATGCCAAAGATCAACAGGCGAGATTTAAGCTCTCCCCAAAGGTTATCCTGAAATCTGTCAAAGTTTGGGAGACTTCATCAAGCTGGGCAGAATACTCAGAAGAATAATTTCTGATTTGGGAGTTATTTTACTTGAATTTTTTCTTTTTTAAGCTAAATTATCGACTGCTGAAGCCAAATGGCAATTGAGTAAAATTTGCCGGAGTGGTGGAATTGGTAGACGCCAGGGACTTAAAATCCCTTGCACTTTTTGTGCGTGCCGGTTCAAGTCCGGCCTCCGGCATTCTAAATAAAAAAAGCCCGCTAAAAGCGGGCTTTTAATATTAATCAAAATGTAAATTAGAATGCAACGCCACTGACTAAAATATTAAAATGGGAATGCTTAAAATCTAATGAAGATTCTGAAGTTTTACCAGTTGAGAAGTATGCACCAACCTGCCAGTGTCTGGCAAACTCATATCCACCACCTAACAATAAAGCTCCACCCGGATCAGCATCATATTGATCAACCTGAAAGACATAAGCACCCAGCCCAACTACAATATATGCTGATTTACCCATTTCGCTAAAGTAATGATACCAGGAAGCTCCGTTGAATCCCTGTGATATATCATATCCTTCAACTGAATATGCTGCAACATTACCTTCGTAAACAATCATGTTGAATTCATCCCAGGCATAGCCGATAACCAGATTTAGACCTACGCCTGAATTATCTAACTGCCCTTGAAAACCGTCGATTTCAAATGTAGCACTTGGTGCAAAACCTAATCCGCCTCCAAGAACAAACCCTTTTCTCATACCATCAAAAGAGTACCCGGTAGAGACACAAAGTAATACCAAGACTAAAACGAGTGTTAATTTTTTCAAAATACCTCCTTGAAATATTATTTATAGATAACTATATCTCATATACCGTTTCTATAGTCAACAACAATTCTCTTGCGATTTCTGAAACTTCCTGTAATATTTACCGAATCTACAAGCCACCGTAGCTCAGTTGGTAGAGCAATTGATTCGTAATCAATAGGTCAGCGGTTCGACTCCGCTCGGTGGCTTAATTAAAAGCTCTTCACCAAACAAAGGAACTCGAATGAATATTAAACAGAGAGAAACGGTCATATTGGCTAATGATTATAAAGCTGTTGTAAAATGGTATGTTGAAATACTTGGCTTTAAATTAATCAAGACATTTGAGGATGAATATCATTATTATAATATCAAAAATGAATCCGGTATTGAAATCGGGATTGCAAGTGCGGGTGAAATGGGTGTTGAGCTTGGTGACCGAAAAAGAAATCCGGTTATTCTCCAAATAGAAGTAGAGGATGTTCAGCTGTTTTTTGAATATTTAAAGAAAAATAATGTTACAACACAATTCGGTCCATCTTTTGATAAAAGTGGTGAATTTTGGTATGGTGCATTTTTTGACCTCGAGGGTAACCCTATCTGGGTTGTTGATAAAAACTGCCCATAAAAATATCTTGTAAAATCGACAAAAGCCTATATCTTGTCAGTCGAAATTAGAAATTATAAAGGAGTCACCTATGAGTTTGGACAAACTGAAAAAACTCGCCAAAGAAAAAAAGATTCAGTTTTTAGATATCAAATTTACCGATTTACCCGGTTTCTGGCACCATATCACTTTACCTGTCTCATCATTAGAAGCAAGTCTGTTCAAAAACGGGGTAGGAGTAGACGGTTCATCACTTCCTGGTTTTTCTGCCATTGAAAAAGGGGATATGATTCTGATACCGGATACCTCAACAGCCTTTGTCGATCCGTTTTTTGACCGTCCGACACTTTCTATGATCGCAGACATTATGGAAGTAGATAAACAGATACTTCCGTATTCCCGTAATCCACGACGGATTGCCAGAGATGCAGAAGCATACTTACAAAAAGTTGTAAAAGGTTCTCAGGCTATAATCGGACCGGAGTTTGAGTTTT